>QMRD01000057.1 GCA_003649225.1 Thermoprotei archaeon
TCTTCAATATAAGTTATTCTGGTATGTTTTCCTCCGGTACTGCCTCACTTTGTCGCTAGAGTGGAGGGGTATTATCCTGTTAGTGATGCTAGGAATAGTGGTATGGTATTTTTATCTAGGGTGTATGTTTTGAATGGTCTTCGCCTCTGTTTCGGTTTTCTGGTCCATTTAACTTCTATTCCTATGGGTTTTCCATTGATTAATGTTACTACGTCTACTTCTGATTTGTTTCTCCAGTAGTATGTTGGCTTGTATCTTGCTATGTGGGATGCTACTGTTGCCTCGACTATCGTGGATATGCTTACGCTCGTCCTTGTATATGCTTGTAGGGTTTTGTATATGAATGGGTCTGTGAAGATTATCTTTTTGGCTTTCCTGTAGTCTATTTTTCCGCTGGGCGATATCCAGTATAGGATTTTTGCCACCATTAGGCGTTCCAGTGTTTCAACGTATTCTCTAGCTGTATGGGGCGAGGATATCGACGTGTTTTTGGAGATTGTATGCCAGCCTACTGGAGTGAGTTCGGCCTCCAGTATGTAGGATATTACCTCCTTCATGTATCCTTCGCTTCTCCCCGCCTTTATCCAGTCTGTTTTAAGCCAGTCGATTAATACCCTCATTGAGAGATACGTTACCCTGCCCTTGGTGAAGTACTCCTTTATCGGCGTCGGGTAGCCTCCCGTCTCAAGATATTTCATGAACATATCCGATATTGTTGCTGCATAGAGTTTATTTCCCTCAATTTTCCTCATGTAGTAGTCGATGTCCGTAAGCTCGGCTTCAATGAGCTTAATCCCGCTGAAGTGGAGCAGGTATTCACTGAAGGATAATGGTAGCATATATATGTCCCTCCCATGCCCCCTTCTGCCGGGGAACATTTCCTTACCGGCGACTAACTCTAGGCTGGCTGACCCAGTAACTACGAGTACATCGTTTCTTAGGACTCCTCTATCTATCCTCGACTTTATCGCCCTATACCATTCATCCACGAAGGTTACCTCATCTAGAAAGATTATCGAGCTTCTAATCCCCCACTCCCTCCTCGCCGATAGGTAGTTATCTATTACCTCACCAAGCTCCCTATAGTCTGCAATCTCATCGCAGGAGTAGTAGAATATGGATCTGGGATCCCTATATCTAATTAAATCATGTATAAGGATCTTGATAGTTGTGGTCTTACCTACCTGCCGAGGGCCAATGAAGAAGTGTAGCGAGAAAGGGGTAAAGTTGAACTTCTCTATTACATGTGGCCTCCACTTTACCTCTGAGCTAAGCCATTCCTCGTAGATAGGATCTATCTCGCCTATCCACCATGGATTGTATTCTTCCATGTGCAATTTTATTGCAAAGAAATATATAAGTTATTTGCAGCATGATTGCATACTATTTCTCAGGCTTAAATCCGTGCTCCTCTAGGAGCTTCAGTATCCTGGGTATAACTATATTGGCTGGCTCCCCTGCGTAAACGTCTAGGAGAATGCCTTTCTCCTTATAGTAGTTTATTATTGGCGTGAACACTCTCCTGTAGACTTCAAGCCTATGTTTTATTACCTCGGGAGTATCGTCCTTCCTCTGTATTATCTTCCCGCCGCACTTATCGCATATTCCAGGCTTCTTGGGGGGCATGAACTTTACGTGGTATATTGCTCCGCATTTAACGCATATCCTCCTGCCGCCCAGCCTCTCAATTATAACTTCATCTGGCGCATGAAAGTTTAGAACCAAGTCTATGCTGGTCATTTTATCAAGCTCCTCCGCCTGCCTTAAGGTCCTCGGATATCCGTCTAGAATGAAACCCTTCCTGCAGTCCTCCTTCTTCAGCCTCTCCCTTACAACCTCTATAACTATCTCGTCGGGGACCAGCTCGCCTGCCTCAAGATATTTCTTAACCTTCCTGCCCAGCTCGCTTCCCCTCTTAACCTCCTCCCTAAATATATCGCCCGTGGATATATGGGGTATTCCATATCGCTCCGATACAGCTGTAGCGTAAGTCCCCTTACCTATACCGGGCGGACCAATAAATATTAGCCTCAATTAACCACCCTTATCCCTTATCTGCTCTTCATTAATATACTTGTTGCATTAATCTGCCGCTCGATTACAATTTCAGTCAGCTGTGCTTATTCCGCTCATGCTTAGAAATAATGGTTATATAAGTTTTGGGGGAATAGTACATTTGAGGGTGATGGATTGAGGAAATTAAGGTTTGCGATTTTATCATTTGCCCACGTACACTCCTGGAGCTATGCTAGGGTTCTTAGGGAGCTTGAAAACGTCGAGTTTGTAGCGATATTTGACGACGATGAAGCTAGGCTTAAGCGTGCATCCGAACAGTATGGGGTTGAGAAGACCTATACTGATTTCCGTAAACTACTTGAGAAGGAAGAGCTTGATGCGGTAATAATTACCTCGGAGAACGCTAAGCATAAGGATATGGCTGTAGCGGCCGCGGAACATGGAGTACATATCCTCTGTGAAAAGCCTATAGCTACTACTCTGAGGGATGCCGACGATATGCTGGCCTACGCCAACAGGTATAACGTGAAGTTCCAGACAGCGTTTGTAATGAGGTATCATGGGGTAACCGTTAAGGTTAAGGAGCTACTGGAGAACGGGGAGATAGGGGATATTAGGGTTATAACCACCACCAACCACGGCAAGTATCCGGGCGGTTGGTTCGGCGAACCGGAGCTGGCTGGCGGTGGAGCTATAATGGATCACACCGTACATACGGCTGACCTCATGAGATGGTATACTAAGAGCGAGGCCGATACGGTATACGCGATGAAAGCTAAGAACATTAGGCCTCAACTTAGAGCTGAGGATGCAGCATCGATGCTGATTAGGTTTAAGAATGGAGTGTTAGGGAGCATAGACTGTAGCTGGTCTAGACCCGATACTTGGCCTATATGGGGCGACGTATACATGGGTATTTTCGGTACTGAAGGGTATATAGTTGTTGACGCATTTAGGTCATGTATAGATTTGGTTACTGATAAACAGCCGCTTAAGTGGATCTATTTTGGTACGGACTGTGACCTAGAGATGATTAAGGACTTCATTAGAGTAATAGTTGAGGATAGGGTTCCGAGGGCTAGTGGATGGGATGGAAGGCAGGCTCTAGAGATAGCCTTAGCCGCGTATAAGTCGATAGAAAGGGACGAGCCTGTAAAGCTTCCGTTGAAGTACTAATAGTATCTCTCCAGCCTATATAATACCTCAAGCGTTTTTGAAACTATTTCCTCCTCAGTATTCTCAGGCACTATTGATACGGGGAAATCTGCCTCATATCCTCCTTCATTAAAGGCTTTAGCTGTGGGTATATAGCCAAAGTATTCGTTGGCATAGGATACTATAACGGTGTTTCTAAACGGCGAATCCTTCTTAATCTTCAATCCTATTTCAACGAACACCTCGCTCGGCAGGAACACTATAGCTAGATTATTGGATAATCCTAAGGCGCTTATCCTTATGTTAAGCCGATCCCTATCCTTAAACTTTAGTAGAATATTGTAGGCCCGCTTTGCCCTCCATAGCCTATATGCTACCTCCTCATTCCATGTCTTAGATCTTTTAGCTTCGTCCTTAATTCTCCTATATCTCTCCTTCGCCTCCTTTAAATCCATAGGCTTACGTATATTCACCTTCAGCTCGTCACCGATTACTTTAAGCATAAGATTACTTTCCTCCCTAACAATATCCAGAGACTTTACAGCCTCGCATGCAAGTATCCTACCCATCCACTTAACCTCATCGTAGGTTCCCGAGCTTCTATCGTAGACGCTATTCAGCCTAGTCGATGGAGTTAATGGATTTACGTCGCCGCAGGCACCGTTGAGAAATATCGACCTTGCTTCAGTTATTCTTTCTATAAAGCTGTTAAATGCTCCAGGATAATCCGCGCTATAGCATAGATTGCTTGGACCAAGTATGACAGGATGACATGAGAAGGATGCTATAATAAACCTGTAGTCTAAGCTACTCCTATCCACAAATCCTATGGCATGCACCCTGCTATCAATAGCCCCTTTACGTGGTGCCCTCCTATTCACGGCTATGCCTTCGACGAGACCTACCGACTGCTTTATACCTACATCGTACATATGCTTCAGTGACATTATTGCTGCACTAGCTATCTTACTAATTATAGTACCTCTAACGTGCTTCGATACTCCATAGAATATTCCAGAGACATCGGGTCCAGAGTGGGTGTGGGTAGCTACTATCGATATTCTATCCATGGGTACTCCAGTTCTCTCGCTTATAATACATTTAGCTAGATTGGACATATCTATGTCTACGGAGAATAGGTCAACTGATACAATTACGTATACCTCGTCTCCATCCTTTAGGGATAGAGCTCTAGCGTAGAGTTCATCGAGAATATCGGTAGCGAAATCCCTCCGTAGAGGGTAGCCCGCCATGCGTTCTCCAATAGGCGGCGTTATTGATAGCCTGCCATAGCCTGCCTTCATCCTCTCATCAAGGATTATATGGTTGAGGGTGGTTAATGTACTTTACAGTAGATATTTGTGAAAGTAAGCAATTACTCGAGGATTAAGTCGATGAAATTCTTTCTGAATATAAGCTCCTCCTCATAGTCCTCCTTTACAGCGCTTTTAGCTTTAGATAGTTCGTAGTTGAAGTCGTAGTAGGGATAGTTTGAGCCAAACAGCACCCTCTCGGGACCGAACTCCTCAATTATTTTCCTTAAATCCCTGTAATTTGGGAGGAGGGAGGTGCTGATAAACACGTTATCGCATCCCCTCATGAGGGATGAAACTTCGCCGTAGCCATACTTCTGTACTCCGTTAATCACTATGAAATCCACCATGCTGTACTGTAGTGCCTGAACCTTAACCATGGTAGGGGAAAAGCTGTGTTCACAGTATACTATAATGGGGAGGTCAAACTTGTATATAGCCTCGATAATGTCGGATACAATCTGTAAAGCGAAGCTGTAGCCGTGTATGTATGGTCTAAGCATAGCTCCAGACATCCTCATAAACGTCGTAATTCTATCTAGCTCACTTACCGCCATATCCTCTCTAAGCGGGTTAATTAGGGCTATTCCGACAACCTTACTCGAATGCCTCATTAGCCCTGCAATTCTGCTATTGGCGTCGAAGATATTAGTTAAATATATTGGATGAACTGCAACTCTCTCAAATACGTCCTCTGATATAAACTTGATAAATTCTTCCCTCTCTATTCTTAGCTCGTTTCTGGCGTCGTATCCGAAGCCAACATTAATGTCACACAGCCGCATAATTACCAACCATTCGAAAATCTTCGCTTAAACTTATTAGCCTTCCTATACTATCGAGTGCGCCATACATGCCCTAAAGGCCTATCAAATTAAGACACAGTAGAATAGGTTATATTTTAGCGGGAACACGAATTATGCTAGCGGGCTAGGCTGATTAAATAATATATTCCTTTACAGATTTTCGTATGAAGCTTATATGAAATAGCACGGGCATTAAGCTTCTTAAGTAGTATTTATGTTATTCTTCCTGGGAATAGCTTTCTTTTCCTCGAAAATAATATATGCATCTCCGACTACATAATATTTGTATGAGGAAGTATCGTATCCTAGCATATTGGATAGCAACCCTAACTATATTGTACTTAA
>QMRD01000058.1 GCA_003649225.1 Thermoprotei archaeon
AGGCCAAGAGTTCCCATATTAGGTCAACTAAGGCTAACCATAGTATACTGGTTTCTACTACCGCTAGCAATAGCAGGACCTGCAAATGCCGTTAATATGCTTGAAGCTTTCAATGGAGTATTACCGATGACTTGTGGAACCATATCAGGGGTTATCATGATATCAAGTGCTTTATTGGACAGCAGTCTAGGTCTCATTTTTGGTTCAAGCCTTTTAGGGGCATTATTGGGATACTACCCCTATAATAAGTATCCTTCAAAGGTTTTTTCAGGGAATAATGGAAGCCTATTAGTGGGAGCGGCGTTAGGAGGAATAGCTGTATTAGCTAGGCTAGAGTTTGTCGTTATGATAGCCCTACTACCGCATATAATTAATGCTTTATGTGTTGTAGCTTCAATTAAAGGTTTTAAGGAAAAGAGCAAAATAAAAATTCCTCCCGTTATAATGACAAGTGATTATAAGTTAAGGGCAAATGAAGATT
Organism: Thermoprotei archaeon; assembly: GCA_003649225.1. Lineage (GTDB taxonomy): Archaea > Thermoproteota > Thermoprotei > Thermofilales > B9-G17 > B9-G17. Next base: position 482 of record QMRD01000058.1, read on the forward strand.
CAAAGGCACCCGTAACACTTACCAGAGCTATACTTCTGATAACAGGACCGCTTAGTGAAAAGGAGATAGTGAATGTATTCTTCTACTTGGAGATGGTAGCTAGTTTTCTAGCATTAGTTAGTAGCATAATGATGGTGATTATGTGAAGAAGACCTTGAGGAATGCCATTATTACACTAGGAGGTATAATAGTATTACTCTGGCTTATTTTATTAGCAATAATGGTATTTGTCGAAGAAGTTATTATGAATACTATAAGGATCAGTACACTTAGAACAATTATTGGATTATCTCTATATTTCCTATGGGTAGCAATAATATACTTTCTCTTTAAAACAATAGTAAAGATAAGGTCTACGAAGCTATCATTTACGAACAATAGCTATCTCTTTGAGGATCCTTCGTATTCGACTACCCACTTTACTTTCTTAGGAGTTATAATCTCAAGCTTTCTTCTTATTTCATTCAGTTCTCTTTCAGCTCCTCTGATTTTTCTAAGAACCTCTTCAAGCTTTTCTTCCTCCTTTTTCCTAAGGCTAGACGCCTTCTGTAGAAGAATTTCCAGGCGACTTACTTCTACAGGATCTCGGCTTTTACTTAATTTTTGATATATTTCATCCTCCTTTTTCTTAATTTTCTCAAGTTTCTCTTCTATTTGTTCTTTTTCGCTTTTAAGGTGAGAAAGTAGCTCCTCAACTTCTTTCTCTCTTTTCTTTAATGACTCAATGTTTAGACTCATAAAGAACACCATTCTCTCGAGGTTTATTGCTTTTCTTTAGACAGGGATACTTATATATTTTATTAGTTAGAAAGGTAGGAAGCATATCTTTTTCTTATCGAGTACGATAACGATAAGTACGAGAAGAGCTTTAGCATAGTCTAAGTTCATCGGCGTTAGGGTAGCGAGATGAAAAACAATAAGTGTATATTTTTTAGGGAAACGGCTAGAGGAACTAGATGTATACTCCAAAGCCCGGAAGACTGGTATAGACTTAAGGACAGATTAATTGAGTACTGCATGAACGGGGGAAAAGGATGTCCTTATCTCGGAAGGTACATGAGGATTAAGGAAAAAATGCGTAAGTCGAGGGTGAAGTATGGGTCAAGCAACTATTAGATGCATTATAGCGTTATCTCTCGCAGTATCAGTAAATATCATCCTTACACTATTATCGGCTTTAGATTTATCATTTACTTCTAAGTTATATCTTGCATTTACCTACACATTATTTATTATTATCTGCATTAAGGGTCGCAGAAGATCTCGCACAGTTATATTTGATCTTATTTCATTAACCATGCTATACTTTTTCTTAACATCACCATTGAATATAATGTGTTTTAACTCTTACTCGGCATCCAACTACGGTAACGAAGAGGCATTTTTAATCTCAGGGCTTTTAGTATCAAACATTATGGCTATTATTGCATTAGTTAATCTTATCGCACCAGCCTATGTAAGTATGCTTGAGGAAAGCCCGCCAGATGTAAAAGTAATGTTATTCCTCTCTCATACTAAGAAACTTAAGTCAAAAATATTAGTAAATTTTCTCGTTATATTCTTTATAATGTTATTAGCTAACCTTCTGGACTCTTTTCTGGGTACTCAAAGTATAGTATATTATGTTCAAGTCGTATTATTTATGCTCATCTTCAATTTAGATTTTCTCTTAACAGGAGTAATTACGTATCCAATTATAGCGTTAGTAAAGGGGGATTACTGGAGCTATGTGGTATCGGGAAGTACATTTCCTCTAGTGCTAGTGCTGGGACTATCTATAGGCACTGCAGTAGCGAGTTTTTTAACAATAGTTTATTTAAATGTACAATATGGTAGATTCTTTCATAAATTCGGCGTCTTTCTAAGTCTTCGTCATGCAATGGTGCTTTTGGGAATTAGTATGATGGTATTTATTCCGTTTTTCTTTCTGATGTCAAGTGATTTATTTGTCGTTATATATTTTGTTTTCTTTCTATTTTTCCTATCTATTCAAGTTCTTATAATGATTCCTCTCTTTATGCAAGTCTCATTTAACGCTATGGCTAGATGTAATCTTCAGCTATATGGTTTTTTATTACCGCAGCTGCTATTACTGGGGATAATTTCTAAGTTCTTCTCCCCATACGTAAACATCGAGGCTGACACGCTTCATAAGTTATACTTTATTTTAATACAGCCAGTACAGTTATTAGCTCCATACGTTCTTCTGCAATACTATTCGATAAACAGAAAGCTAGAAGTTTCTTCCTCGTTAGCTAGAATTTTAACGTTTATAGCCGCATCTGCTTTTCCATGCCTAATATTATCTTTTCTAGGGGGATGTGTGAGTATACCTCTAGATGTAAGCATGATACTCCAAGCTTTAATGGGAGAGGATATTGGGGCTTTATGCTATAAAGATATATTCAATTTTTCTATTGCTACCTTTTCACCAATTATTATGTCATTATTAAAAATTATTAAGCCAAGCATTCCATTAAACCCTTTTTCTCCAATCTTTTTCTATTTCGGGGGGCAGGATGTATGGTTTCTATCCATTATAGCGATGACAATTAAATATATCATATTAAAGGTTGAAGGTGTTAAAAAGTTTCGTGAGAGAGCAGCCATAGTTATTATAGCGACAACGATATCGGTAAGTATAATTAATAGCGTCACGTTCTTAATAGGAAGATGAGGGGTAAACATGTATGCAAGTCCAATGGCCGTTACCGTCGAGAAGTCCATAAAACTCGTTAAACTTGCAATGATTCCTATAATTATACAGTCACTGGCAATTCTAGCTTATATGATAATGTACGAACTAGAATTTAACTATAGCATCTTAATGTTAGCGATCATTTCAGTTTTAGGCATAGTTACTCTAGTTCTCACCAAAATCCTCTATGGTCTTCTAGAGTCGGGATCCTACGAATCCTTCCTAAATTTAAGCATAGCGGTATCTATAATTGCTTTTATTACAGGACTTATTATAGGTGGAGTATTAATATTGATAGCTAGGGAGAAAATTTCGAAGATTTATTCGAGGAAACGGTGAATTCTAGCCTTACTGGAATGGATCACAAACGATATTAATCGATAGGAGATTTAAGGCGAGGAAAAAGTTAATATTATCCTCTATGGGAGATAAGTTAAGAGGTCGTTGCCATGACAGAGGAAGCTAATAAGGTAATATTGTCTCCCCCAGAGCCAATAGTTAAGGTTCCTATGTTAATAAAACATGGTGGTGTGCCACCAAAGGAGTATAAAAAGGCTCGAGGATACTCAGTGCCTGAAATATCAGAGCTTGGTTTATCGATAAGGGAGGCACGTAAATTAGGTATATACGTGGATGAGCGTAGAAAAACTAAGTATGAAGAAAACGTAAAAGCTTTAAGAGAATGGCTGGAGAAAGTTAGGAAAGGTGAAATTCTTCCTCCTGAGCCAACTTTACCGAAAAAGATGGTTGTAAAACGTAAGAAGGGTAGAGTATTTAGAGGCTTAACAAAAGCAGGTAGAAAAGTGAGGGGATTAGTTTCTATCAAACTAAGGTATACACATAGATATAAATGGAAAAGAAAACAAAAGGAAAGGGAATTAAAGAAGAGGCATGAGGGTAAAAGAAGCAAAGGAGGACACTAGTTAGATTCTGCATTCTCTAAATTAGCCTCATATTCATCAAATATTAATCCCTTCTCCTTCATAATAGAAATTTGTTTTCTTAAGTGTTCCTTGACAATTTTGCTACCACATTTAAAGCAATAGTATTTTCCCATAATTCTAGCCACTACATTCGGGCTACCGCATTCCTCACATCTTAATTCTTTCACATTAATGTCTTCTAGCACGTAACTATTTTAGTCTTTCCTTAAACTTAAAGGTAAGAATTATTAGTATGGATCATACAATACTGATTGATGAGCCTAGTGTGTCCCTTACTTTATAAAAATGAGCGTGGAGAGTACGTCTGTGGCTATAACAATGAGGTAATTTTGAAACCGGATATTTGTTTGGCTGACTATAATCTTTGTCCGAGATATAACCTATACCGTAAGGGTGAATCTATACAAAAGGAAGAAACAGTAAAGGCTGGCGTTGTAGCTAGGGAAGTTAAAGAAAAAGATCTAATGGACGCATTTAAGGAAAGTGTGAGTAGACTTGAAAACAACATCAGTATACTGGATAATTTATGGAAGAATTACGAGGAGGAAGTAAGCAAGGTCCTTAATGAGTGGATGGCATTTAAAGATATTGTTATAGGAAGATTAAATGCGGTCGATAGAATATTGGTGGCTCTTAATTCGGAGATAAATAAGACTAGGATAGAATACGAGCTGGGGCTTATATCGTTAGACGATCATAATAGGCGTTTAGAAAAGCTTAAGGAGAGAATGAAGAGGTATGAGGAGGAGAAAGTATTCTTAATACAGGAGACTGAAAGGCTAGAGGAAGCTATAAATCCGCATGTTCAAAGAGTGAAGCTAGAAGAGCTAAAATGGGATATCGGAAAGTTACAATTGAGCTTAGCAAAGCTTGAGGACATGTTTAACCAAGGCAAGATAGATAAGCAACTATACGAGAAGATAAAGAGGGAAATAGAGAATGAACTGGAGAGGATTAAAAGATCATCTTAGGGGGCGAGCTAAATGTCTGAACCTAATCTTTTAAGTCAAATAGAATCGTCATTAAAAGAGGTTTCTTTAAAATATGATGAAATAACCAAGTTCTTTGATGAGTTAGAAGAGTTATGGAGTACATACGTAAGTAAGGGTAAGGAATTCCTCGATGCATGTGAGGCGCTTAAATTCAGAATACTTGAGTTATTGGCGGAAAATAATGGTATAATGAGTTTTTGCGATGAAAAAATAGAGGAACTTAATGTAAAAATGGAGATAGGAATTATCGATTCAGAAACTTATGCTAAGAAATCGGAGCTTTTTTCCAGTACTAAAAATAAATGCTCAGAAATATCCAAAGAGTTAAACAGAATCCTTGCGGATATATCCAGCAAAATAGCAAAAATGAAGGAGAGAATAGAAAAAAGGCCACATATAACTGACATAGACGAGTTAAAGGAGAGAGCGGAGAAACTAAAGGAATCGTACGATAGAGGAGAAATAAGCGAGGAAGATTATGAGGAGTTAAAGAAGAGGATAACACAGCTGGTA
>QMRD01000059.1 GCA_003649225.1 Thermoprotei archaeon
AGTATGTACCAATATGGCTGTAGCAACACCCATTATTAGTAAGATTATAACTATATCCTTGGCTCTGGTCTTTAGCTCGTCGGCCATCTTGTAGAGACCCATGTGGTTCCACATAGCAAAGCCAGTCATTCTGTGGCCATCGTTCCATGAAGCCATGAACATCGTTGAATATGTGAAAGCCCTTGGATCCGGTTGTGTCCAGTTGAATGCTAGAGTAGCTGCTCCAATGTCGTAGGGTAGATTAAGCCTTGAGTACAGGTTCCATGGAACAAAGCCTGCCTCCGCCCTAGCGTAGGTGTATCCGAAGAAGCAGATTATCATGAAGGCTATTAGTATTAGTGAAGCTATTATTGGTGCTCCAGCAATTATCCATAGAAGCCAGAAGCCTATGAAGGATATTAATGCTCCCCATGATATGAACTTGTAGGATACTCCGCTTTCAACTACATCCTTGCCAGTATAGAATGTTGTTAATATACCCTTTATGTGGCTCCAGTTATTTAGAAGGACCCACAATCCTATTGCAAATGGTAGCCAATACATGAAATCTATCCAGTGGAATGGACCGTACCTTCTGCCATAGTACCATTGGCTTCTCTCGTATCCTACCTTGTAGGGCAGAAATCCCATAGTTACTCCGAGCACTGGATATATTATTGAGAATATTACGTAGAATATTATTACGCTTGCCAGAATATCTATGTTTATTAGATAGGATAAGGCTATGTCCTGGAGTACTATTAGCCCTCTGGTGTATGAGCCCGGCAGGAAGGACCTGACGTACGTTGAGAGGTCGAATGAGTAGCTGTACGGTACTCCTCCCCAGAACTCTGGGAAGAATACCTTCTGAATAAAGCCCGGGAATGTGAAGAAGAGACCTAATGCAAAGCCTATATAGAACATCTTAGTCCTCGGGTTCTTTAAATTGAAGATAGATGGCTTATTGTCCTCTACGGTGGTATACATTTTGATTACTTCAGTTGTAGCAATAACGTATGGGAATGGGATCCTCTCTATCTCTACAAACGGTTTTCTAAGCATGAAACCGAAGAAGACATATATCATTACCAGGAATATCCACTGCAGTGTCCAGAAGATTATGAAGGGTAGCCAATCACCTATATTGAACGGGCCTCCATAGGTGAAAGCATCTATGGCCTCAGGGCTTGTCGGGCACATGAATACAGGATATAGATCGCCTAACCCATACTTCTTGAATGATGGATGCATCTTAAAGTAGAGAGGCATAAATGGTCCTTGAGCTAATATCGGCATCATGAATACGTATGATGGTCCATGCTGTAGATAGGTGGAGAATGTTATTGCTGAGGCAGCAGCTATTACTACTACCCACTCGCCTCTCCTGAGTTTAAAACGTGGATTAATCTTGCCCAAAGCATAGTCTATGAATATTAAGAGGAATGGCGGAAGAGGGAACCATGCATTAAACCAGCGTAAGTCGGGGCTTATGTAAAGTATAAGCTCTTCAGCAAAAGTCGCTAATAGTATAGCGAAAGACAGAATTATAGCTCTCGGCGTTAATCCCTTCTCAATAACTTCCTCCCGAACCTCTGTACTAGAACTCATAAAAGAACACCCTGAGGGAAAATTAATCGTAAGTCTATTTAAGCTTTAACGTTGAGCTTATATATGTAAATCTTTTTTGTTTTGAAATAAAAATTTCATTTGCAAATAAATCATTATATTATAATATATATTGTTGTTAGCTCGTGGAGGTAGAGGATTTTAATGCCAGCATTATGTATCGTCTCCTCTTCTCTGGACCTATGAAGCGCCATGTAAGCAGCTGTTTCCTCACAGCATCTATGAACCTGTAGTTGGAAGATTTCCATACAAGTTTAGCTCCAGTTCTTCTCTTTACAATTATAGTGAAAGAGAACTTATTTTCTTCCACTCTTAAAGCTCTAATTATTACATCCTGGGTAACATTAGATTCTATGGGCTTTAATGCTACCACCATATCTATTTCGTTCTTGGATAGGTCATAGTTTAATGCCCTGACTATGTAGGGCTGATCGGTTTCTATCATGAGCCCCTTAAAGAATTCTTGAAGGTAATATATGATGCCCTTAACAGATTTTTCATTTGTTACTGAAAATGGAAGTGGTATCTCCCATGTATCTCCTACGGGCTTGGTCGGTATCTTCCATTTTCTTTCAAAAGATGGCGTGACTGTTCTTGATACCCTCATTATAGGATAGAGGGATGCTGCGATCGTAGCTAGCAAGGTTATGCTAACTGTGTAGACTTCGGCGGAGGAGGTGTAGTTTGCGGAAAAACCTGGTGGAAGTATGTCATTTGCCACCAGGTACACGTTGAAGAGTATGCCTAAAATGTATCCTGGAACTATTGCTATAAAAGCGTATGTCATTGTTTCGACTAGGAACAGAGCGAATACTCCCGTTGGGGAGAGGCCTAGGGAGCTGTATATTTTTATTTCATTCTCCCTCTCCTTTATGGATCCAAGTATTGTTATAAATATATTGAGTGAGCCTATGATCAACGGGAATGCTATGTATTCAAGTCCTCTTATCATCGATATTACTCTTCTATGTAACATGAATACTTCGCCGTTTTTACTCAAAATGACGTCAAAGGCTGTATGAGCGGCAAGCTCCCATGCTAGGCTATCTATGTACTCTGCATCATTTGATGTTATGGCAATGCTAGCTATGTTTCCTCCAAGCTCTAGTGCTAGCTCGTATGGAACTATAATTACATCGCCGAAAGGTAGGGTAACAAACTCCTCCTCTGGCAGAGTTTCTAGAGATAGTGAAATTATTCTCTGTGGATTTAGTGGCGTAAATTTATCGCCGAAAATATCGAGGTAGTAGTCGTACATTTTTTCGTCATATATTCCTAGGATCCTGAGGTCTATTCCAGCAACATTTATCGTATCGCCTACATCGACGTTTAGCTGGGAGGCAATTTCGGATGGAATATAGCATACGTACTTGTCTTCCTCTATAAACCACCTTAACGCCTTACCTTCATATATAACGCCTAAATCTAGTGGATTCATAGGCTCTGTTGGAGATAGACCTAGTAATGCTCTTATGTAGGTCTCCCCATGAGTACTTTTAACTTTCATTAGAACTCCCTCTGCCGAGAATACTCTAGATGTCGGATAAAGCCATACTCTAGGCGAAATATTTGCCCTTAATCCAACCATCGCCTGTATGCTGGATAACGTCTCCTGTCCCATTAAATCCCACGGCGCTCCTATTCCCAGTTTAACTAATAGTCCTTCATAAGGCGGTTCTCCCTCATACTTTATCGGATATTTATCGTATACGCTTATCGCGTAGCTAAATGATGCTAGCGCTATTAAACTGAATACTGTTGTTATTATCGTAAATAGGACTAGGACGGTTCTTAGCTTACGAACCCTCATGTTTTCAAGAGCTACCGAGAAGGCTATCGTAGTCATTGGTACTAGACCCTTCTCTATAAAGTGTTCGCCCCTAAGCTTCTTCCTAATCTCTTTAAGGAAAGACCTTAACTCCTCGGTGAATAGAACTATTATCGCTATGAATATTCCACCTAGAGTTACCCCCAGGAATCCTACATACGCGTTCGAAGCAAGCTTTGTGGATGGGTGAATTACCGAAAAGAACACGGTCAAAAGTATGGCCGTAGATACTATTACAGCGAACCTCTTATAGCCCTCTGCGTGGAACACCAACCGTTCAAAGAAAAATGTGAAGGGTAGCAATAGAACGAAGAATATTGCGCTCGTATTTGCGACATCAAATACAACAGCCATTACGTTTCTATAGCTATCGATGCTCCATAGCCATGAGAAAATGGCGCTACTGAAGAATCCGTTGTAGTCCCTCTTTATAAGGTTAGCTTTAGCCTCATCTATTAGCTTGCGTGTGTGGGAAAGGGTTTCTTCGACCAAGAATATTTCAATAAAGGAATTCTTTAGCTTAAGGTACCTTTCACTTGAGATATTGTATAAGTTTATCGCAATGTTATATATCGTCCTATGCACGTGTACCTCCGCGCTTATCGGTATCTCCTGTAAGAGTCCAACTATTCTCCCTAGGGCACCGTATTTAATGAGTAATGTTACCTTATTTAGTTCCCTTGGCGTAAATATGACGGCAACGGGAGGCTGAACACTGACATAGAAGCTCATAGGCTCGCTTAGCGTCTCAGATTTAAATAACGTTATGTAAAACGTAGGCGGGGATGCCCAGTATGAAAACGGATTTACGTACCTTGTAGCCGACCTAACGCTTACGGTATAGGGGTCTACAAGGCCATATAAATATATTCTACCCTTAACTCTGAATACTCTCGCCTGTATCCTGTTAATTTCATGCCTAGCTAAAACAGTACTCGGAAATCTTCTATGGCCATATATCCCATAGTCGGGGGCGTATATTACCCTGCCTTTATCGTCCAGCACATATGCGCTAACGTGATATGAACCGTATCCCCCGTAGGGGGACATTATTCCAGTGTTAGGCGTAGAGCCGTATATTCTGAAGGTTCCGTTCTTATCGGCGAAGGTATATATCACGTTATATGGGAAGTTTATGGGATCTCCCCTATGAATTACTACTATTGCATTGGGTACGGGAATATACTTGCCTTGAATTAAGCTGTATTCAACAACCTTACCCTCTATATAATTGAATCCCTTAGCGGTATATAGTGCTGTAGCTCCTCCAGAAACTACGAAAGCTCTGCTGGCCTTAACCTCGTCCCAGTTTAGGGCCCAATCCTCCTCGTTTGCAAATCCATAGAGAGTTGCCAGGGCAACAATAATCTGCGGCTTAAGGTTTTCATAGTTAAAGCTTCTCTTAGGAATTACCGTTGTGCCTCTCTCAGGCCTGAATACATCGCCCGTGTAAAAGGTGAATCCTATGCCTCCGGAAGCCATAAATGGCTCGGTATCTAGGATATAGGGTTCTTGAATTGACGCCCACCAACCTATATTTTCCTCAACTATTCCACTATCTAGGAGCTGTGGAAGCTTTATTCTCCCTTCATATATCTCCTCTATAACCCTAGCTAGATACCTTTCAATCGGAGATACCTCGCCTGTCCTTAGGGGTCTTAATGTGCCTCTAAATCTTGCTAGGAGATTAGCTCTATTACCTCCATCGTAGCTATAGAAATAGCCGGCGTCAACTAACGCCGTCTTATTTCCTCTAAGGGAGAAATCTATGCCTATAGCCATCCATAGCTTAAGCTCTCCTCTTTGAACGGTTTCATTGAAGCAGTAGTCCTCCACGAAACTCCGTGGACCGGCTAGTGCCTGCCAGTGTCCTCCGAACGCTACAAACCATATAGTTCTCTTATGTTTATACTTAGACATTATTCTGGTAATTTCAAGTAGGGATGAAACAGAAACTATATCATCCAGCGCTAGGGATCTACCTGGAACTGCCGACCACGAATCGTAATGCGACACCATTAGAATTACATCGTTTTCAAGCTCACCCTTCAACTCTCCAATTATATTGTATCCTACTACCTCCTTAAACTTCATGTTTACTACTAGATCTATCACCCCACCCTCTCTCGCTATCTCCTTTAATCTACTAGCTACATCTCCAGTAACGTATACTCTCGTGAAATTCAATGGAA
>QMRD01000060.1 GCA_003649225.1 Thermoprotei archaeon
CATCTTACAATAGAGCTCGCTAAAAAATTATCAGAGGGAGATATAATGGCCGTCGGAGAACTAATGAATGTCGCGCACGGTATGCTATATTCATTAGGCTTATCAACAGAAACTGTAGAAAAACTGGTTTTTGCCGCAAGAAAGGCGGGAGCCTTTGGGGCAAAAATAACCGGTGCGGGAGGAGGTGGTATAATAATTGCTCTTACTACTCCCGAGCTGGCTGAAAATGTAAGTAATGAACTACTTAATGCAGGGGCATCTTGGGTGAAAATAGTTAACGTTGTACAGGAGGGTGTTATCGTAAATGAGGTCTAGAGAGGTACTTTTACTAATTTTGATAATAATATTGCTTAACTCGCTAATTGTCATGAATGTAAATAGCATACCTAACAATAAAGATGAGGCTCTAAAAGTTAAGCTAACGCTATGTAGTCGATATACTATAAGTAGAGGAGAGGTTATTCCACTAGATACGCGGGAAGAATTCATAATATCCGAGAGAAATTTTGTTGCAATAATAGTTCTCTACAATATTTCTGAGAAAATTAGTATTAGTGTAAAGTGTTTCGCTCCAGATGACATTAAAGTCTTTGAACTATCTTTTATAGTAAATCCTTTAGTTAACTTCTCTGTCAGCAGAGTACCTAAGTTCTACATAGTTATGACAGTCCCCTTAAGCGAGGGAGAGTACATAGACGTTTTTTGTAAAGCTTTCGCTATTATGCCTATAATTAAAAGTCAGCCTTTTCATTTAGATATGGTCTATAAAATAGGGTTATGGCGAATAGATATCATTGCAAACAATGAACTGCTTATATCAAAGAATTTTGTTGTAAGGAAACCATTGATTAAAATAGTCACAACTGATACATATAATAAAATATTAAATAATACTTTAATAACTATACTAGGGCTAGCTAGTGATTTCAAAAAAACGCTTAAAGGCCCTATTGCTGTCTTAGAAGTTATGCCTACAGGTTATATAGTTTTAGTCAAATACATGGGCATTGTTGTTGCAAATAAAACAATAGATATTTCAACAGATACAATAATTAAAATACCGTGTCAAGTATTTGACGTAAAAGTGAAAGTCTTAGATGACGAGGGAGTGCATCCTATAGCTAATGCTACAGTTTCGATAAGTGTCCTTGACAAAATAATGTCAAATGTTACTTGCAAAGATGGTATTGCATTATTAAGAAAAATACCAATAGGTAAACATAAAATTAAAATATATCTAAATAAAACTATTATATATAGTGATATCATTGAAATTAACAAATGGTCTTATGAGTTTGAGTTATCGGCTAAAGCCTCTGTTGTGCGGATTTCCGTTAAAGGAACTAATGGTCAGCCTCTTAGAGGCGCTAAATTATACTGTCTAAACTTATCTAAATCATTTTTAACTAATGAAAATGGAACTGTTATATTTGGTCCTGTTCCTTACGGAAGTTATGTTTTTAAAGTGATCTACAAGGATTTAAAAAGAATGATACGAATAGACGTTCCACCTAGACGTCATGAGATAGTACTTGATGTTTTTGTAGAAGTCAACGGCATAACATTTTCTAAGGAGATGTTTTACGCTATTCTTTTAGGGTCACTAAGTGTGATCGCGATGATTACTTCTCTGGTTTTAGTCAAAAGAACATTCTTTAAGCATCAAAAGTAATTCAAGATACTTTAGTATATCGAGACCATAGATACACGTAGAACTCAGCAACATCTTTAATGTTTTTAGCCTTATTTACTCCGAGACAAAGACTATCAATATATACATAAAATGTCTCATTGTGGTACTCGAATTCTGCTTCATTTGCTCTGCCGTAAGTAGGTTTTTTGCTTACATAAAATGGATATAATCTGCATACAGTTGGGCGCTCATAATATATTTTGCAATATGCTATTGGTCCTATATAAGTTAAGAAAGGACACCTGCCATCGACACGCGGCATTAAGTAGTACTTATTGCTCATTTTAACTATGGGCGCATTATATTTTAATGAAAGCATTAGAGCTTCACTATAGGATACTGAAACGATGTATTCTCTACAGCATCGTCCGCATCTTATGCATTTCCATCCAGTAACTTTTCTCCAAGGAACGTAGTTGTGTCCTTTATGTTCCACCGCGTGAAAGATATTAAGAACCGATTTATATGTCTTACAACTATCTCTATTTGAGTGATGAAGGTCTCCTCTCAGATAGATGAAGAAAAGGAGGTGAACTGATTTAAACTGTTTACTATAACGTTAAAGGAATGCTGTTTCAAGGACTTTTTCGCAGGCGCAGTGCTTTTCTTCGGGAACTTTTGGCAGAACTTCATAAAGTAGTTTTTTCGCATTTTCTATGTTTTTCTTCATTACTTCGACTACCATTTTAGCGTCTACTACGTGTCCGAACCATATATCGTAATCCGTTACTAGTGCTATTGTAGCATAGCACATTCCTAGTTCTCTAGCTAAATTTATTTCAGGCACCAAAGTCATGCCGATGATATCGCATTTAAATACTTCCTTCCATATCCACGATTCAGCTTTAGTAGAGAAGCGGGGACCCTCGATGCATATATATGTGCCTTTAGGATGAATCTTAATACCTAGTTTCTCTCCTGCAGATTTTATTATCTCTCGAAGTTCTGGGCAGAAAGGCTCAAGTCCTATTTGAATATGAGCTACTTTTGGTCCATCGTAAAATGAATACACCCTCGTTTTGGTCATATCAACGAACTGATCAGGTAAAACAAAGTCTCCGGGCTCGTAATCTTTCCTTAGACTTCCGCACGCAGAAACTGCTATTATTCTTTTAACGCCTAGAGAATATAGCGCCCATATATTAGCTCTATAGTTTATTTTGTGCGGAGGTATTTTATGTCCTCTACCATGTCTCGGTAAAAATGCTATCCACCGGTCTTTAATTCTACCTAAAACAATGTTGTCTGAAGGAGGTCCATATGGAGTATGTACCTTTATCTCTTTTGTTTCCTCGAAGAATTCAGGGTCATAAAGCCCTGATCCGCCTATAACTCCTATAAACGGTTTCTCTCGTACAGACACGGTACCACCATTACATATTTCCGCGCAGTATTTTAAATATTTAGGAACCTATTTATCGAAGGATTATTTCTTTAAAGCGATAAACTATGGAGGAGTATTTAGTGAAAGATATTAAACTATGGCAAAAAGGCGAGGAGCTTATATACTGGGCAGAAAGACATATGCCTGTTTTAATGAAAATTAAGGAAAGGTTTTCTAGAGAGAAACCTTTTGAAGGACTGAAAATAGGAGCTTCCCTTCATGTCACAAAGGAAACAGCTGTTCTTGTTAGAGCTCTTGTAGCTGGAGGAGCTGAAGTGTATTTAGCCCCATGTAATCCTCTTTCTACTCAAGACGAAGTAGCTGCTGCACTAGCTAACGAAGGAGTGCATGTTTACGCATGGAGAGGAATGAGTTTTGAAGAATACTACAGCGCAATAGGTAAAGTTATGGGAATTAAACCAGACATAACTATGGATGATGGAGCAGACTTAGTGACAACAATTCATAAAATCTACTGGAATACTGGAGACAAAGATGCAGAGATGGCTCTCAAGGCTAGTGGAAGCATCGACATAAAGTCTCTTGTAAAGAAAATAAAAGGAGGAACAGAAGAAACTACGACCGGCGTTAATAGATTAAGGACTATGGAAAGAGAAGGAATTCTACTTTATCCAATAATAGCCGTTAATGAATCTTATACAAAATATCTTTTTGACAATAGATACGGTACAGGTCAAAGTACTCTTGACGGTATAATAAGAGCAACTAACGTGCTCATAGCCGGAAAAACAGTAGTTGTATGTGGATATGGTTGGTGTGGAAGAGGTATAGCAAGAAGAGCAAAGGGATTAGGGGCTCACGTAGTAGTCACTGAAGTAGATCCAATTAAGGCTCTGGAAGCAGTTTTCGACGGTTTCACAGTAATGCCTCTTGAGAAAGCAGCTGAAATAGGTGATATATTCATTACAGCTACGGGAAACATTAACGTAATTAGGGGTGAACATATAGTGAAAATGAAAGACGGAGCTATTCTAGCTAACGCAGGTCATTTCAATGTAGAAATTTCTCTAAAAGATTTAAAGGAACTTTCAGTGAAGAGAAGAAAAATTAGAGACTATGTTGAAGAATATGAACTTAAAAACGGAAAGAAGATTTACCTACTTTGCGAAGGGCGATTGGTGAACCTAGTGGCTGCTGAAGGGCATCCAAGTGAGGTTATGGATATGAGTTTCTCCAATCAAGCTTTAGCTGTTGAGTATATAGTGGCAAACGAAGGCAAATTAGAACCGAAGGTCTATAAAATACCAGACGAGTTAGACATTAGGGTAGCTGAATTGAAGCTAGAATCTATGGGCATAAGGATAGATAAATTAACAGAAGAGCAGAAAAAATATCTAAGTTCGTGGAAAGTCGGTACTTAATTACTGTCAGTAATATATAGAAAAGTTTAAATGCATAATAATGACCTTTCTTGAGGGGAGAAAAACGTGGGGAAGTGGCTTATATGTGCAGCGTGGCCCTATATTAACGCGGTTCCCCACTTAGGTACGCTCATAGGTAGTGTACTATCTGCAGACGTTATTGCGAGATTCTTGAGACTAAAGGGAGAAGATGTAGTCTTTGTCAGCGGATCAGATGAACATGGAACTCCTATAGAAGTTGAAGCAATAAGGCAAAACATTAGCCCAAAGGAGCTCACGGACAAGTATCACGAGCTAGTCAAGAAACTGTTTGATTTATGGAATATATCATTTGACAACTACACGAGAACAGAAAATCCTGTTCACATAGAATTCGTTAGAAATTTTTATCTGAATCTTTATGAACGAGGATATATCTATGAAAAGGAAATAGAAATGCCTTATTGTCCTCGATGCCAGATATTTTTGCCGGATAGATTTATTGAAGGTGAGTGCCCGTACTGTCATTACGAAAAAGCACGTGGAGATCAATGTGATAAATGCGGTAGACTGCTAGAGCCAGTTAAGTTAATTAATCCTCGGTGCAACATTTGTGGAGAGCGGCCAATAATAAAGAAAACTAAGCACTGGTTCTTTGACTTACCTAAATTAACGGACAAGATTCGAGATTACATAGAAAAGAATACTAATTTGCCTCCAAATGCTCGTAACATGAGTTTATCAATGCTTAAGGAGGGACTAAAGCCCAGAGCTATAACCCGTGACAATAAATGGGGCATACCAGCACCTTTTCCTGGGGCTGAAGGAAAAACAATATATGTGTGGATGGAGGCAGTACTAGGTTACATTACAGCTACAATAGAGTACTTTACTAGAAAAGGCGAGCCGGAAAAATGGAAAAAGTTCTGGTTTGATAGCAATACTAAAAGCGTATACTTCATAGGAAAAGATAACATACCCTTCCACACAATAATTTTCCCCGCATTGCTTATTGCATCAGGTGAAAACTATGTTTTACCTTGGACAGTTTCGTCAACAGAGTATCTACTCTTTAAAGGCGAGAAGTTTTCAAAAAGCAGAAGAATAGGAATATGGATAGACGAAGCACTAAAACTGTTTCCTGTAGACTACTGGAGATTC
>QMRD01000061.1 GCA_003649225.1 Thermoprotei archaeon
AACATCATTCCGAGGGAGGCGAAGCACATCGATGAAAAGAATATTCCCACAGCCAGCGAGAGGAGGTCGACTACCTCAACGCCCAGGAATAGGAGGCCTATAAATACTGGCACTATCGATATTAAAATACTATATACCATGCTGCAGAGGATTACGCCGAGGAGTATTGAGTAGAACGATATAGGGGCAACCAGTAATCTCTCAATTGTTTTAAGCCTTCTCTCCATAGGCAATATCATCGGCCCAACTGATGAGGAGCTGAATAGTAGAGTTATTGAGATAAGGCTTGAAATTAGCATACTTGCCGGAATCCTCCTTCCAACGGCAAAGGAGAGGAACATGAAGAGCGGGAACATGAGGCCGAACATTATAGTTCCAGGCCTTATGTAGTATATCCGCATATACCTCCTAGCGATGGATATCGATGCTCCAATCTCCCATCTAATACGTTCCAAAACGTTCATCCAACACCACCCCCAGTAAGCTTCAGAAAGACGTCCTCAAGGCTCGGCCCCAAAGTATTAATGCTAATAATTTTAAGCCCATTCCTTCTGACATAATCGAATAGCTCCTCCAGAGCATCGGGAGGACTGGACGTATAAAGCCTAACCTTATCACCCTCCTTACGCACCGTATGAACCACGGGAATACTCCTTAAATCATCCAGAACCCTAGGGGAGAGCTTATCGAAAGCTACAACTATTGACTGAACGCTTTCAATCGTGCTCTTCAGTCTCTCGGGCGAATCTATAGCCACTATCCTCCCCCTATATATGATCGCCACCCTATCGCAGAGAACGTTAGCTTCCTCAATATTATGCGTCGTAAGAAATACCGTGACTCCCTCTCTATTCAATCTCCTAATAATGTTCCTAATAACTATAGTACTACGGACGTCGAGCCCCGAAGTAGGTTCATCGAGAAAGAGGAGACGCGGCCTATGTATTAGAGCCATAGCGATCGTAAGCCTCCTCCTCATACCTTTCGAAAACGTCCTAACCTTCTCATGCCTACGCTCATAGAGGCCAAATAGCTCAAGCAGTTCTCTTCCATACACTCTCCTCTCGTCCTTCGGAACACGGTAGAGTTCTCCCATAAACATCAAGTTATCCCACGCCGATAAATAGTCATAGACGTTGGAAAATTCCGGAACAACGCCAAAAAATCTCCTGGCTCGAATAACTTTCTTCAAAATATCGCAGCCAAATATCCTAGCAGTGCCTTCAGTAGGCCTAGTTAATCCAGTAAGCATACGGATAGTAGTAGTCTTACCTGCACCGTTTGGACCCAGAAAGCCGAATATTTCACCATTTCTAACCTTAAAGTATATATGGTCTACCGCCAGTATTCTGCCGTAATACTTCGTTAATCCAAGCGACTCAACGGCATACTCCATGATCCACCATCATTTATGTGCATATGCACATAAAAATACGTTACGCCTATTTCTCGCAAGCCTCAATTATAGCCGAAATAATTGAAATAACCTTCTTAAGCCTGCCAACAGAATCACTCAGGTAATCTAAGCCTAGATCAGTTATTCTATAGATCCTCTTAGCTGGGCCGCTCTCCGGAGTACTCCAAGTTGAAGATATTAAACCATTCTTCTCCATTCTCCTAAGCAGGATATAGATTAGTGATCTCGGAACTTCGAGCTTATATTCATCTCTTATCTTCTGATAAATTTCACTGCCGTAAGTTGGCTTCTGCTTAATTATACTAAGTATGGCTAGATGTAACAATCCTCTAACGGGAATACCCCTAAGCGGTGGAGGATCATAGAGTCTATTCGAGTAACACATGTATCACACCAACATATGTATCTAAGATACTATAATATAAGTGTTACTATTAACACCCGCTTTCAGATATATGAAATATAAGGTTTACTTTAGGTCGACCTTATTCGAGCGATAGCTTCCTCAATCGTAAGAGTTTCCTGGGTTTTTTCAACTAGATCCTTTAATGTAACCTTATTTTCACCGAATTCCTTCCGACCTATAATTATCTGAAACCTATATCCGCGTTTGTCCGCCTGCTTAAGGGAATCCCTTATGCTTTTACTATAAAAGTCTAGAACTACGGGTATCTTATTTCTCCTCAGCTGCTCTGCAACCATTATAGCGTATCCTCTAAAGGATTTATCCATATAATATAGGTTTACTATGTTTACCTCATTCGTTCCCCTGTATGTGAGGGCCATAGCTATCCTATCAACCCCTAATGCGAAGCCCGTGGCCGGAACCCCCGGCTTCCTGTATAAACCTATCAGCTCATCGTATCTTCCGCCGCCACCTATAGCTAGCCTTGAAAGCCTATCTCCACCTGAACAGAACGCTTCGAACACTAACCCCGTGTAGTAGTCTAGTCCTCTTACTATTGAGCAGTCTAGAAATACCTTCTCGATAACGCCGTATTCATTGAGTATCTCCGAGAGCTCCCTAAAGAACACGGCTATATTACTGTCATAATTTGAGGCGGCTTCATAGGCTTCATTGAATGGAACAAGCGTTGATGAAAACTCGCCGATGTCGTCAGCTTTTCCCTCTAATCCGAGCTTAGCTAGCATGTCTCTAAACTCTTCAGGACTAATTTTTTTCTTCTTATCTATAACTCTCAGGACTTCGTACCTTATTGATTTGTCAATGCCCATGGTGTCTAATGCGGACATAACGAGCCTCCTATCGCAGACCATGACCTTAGGTTCGGGAACACCGACCTTTTCGAGACATTTAACCATTAACGCTATGACTTCTGCATCAGCATCAACTTTGTCTGAACCGATTAATTCAACTCCAAACTGCCAGAACTCCCTCCAGCGTCCGGCCTGAGGTTCATCGTATCTCCAAACCCTGCCGAAGTAGCACCATTTAATAGGCTTAGGTAGCGAAGGGTTTGCGGCAATATACCTGGCTAGAGGAACTGTATAGTCGAAGATCAGTCCTAGTTCCCTGCCACCCTTATCCTTGAACCAGTAGATTTCATCCCTAACGTTCGGCCCAGCTTTTTTCTCGAGAATCTCCAGCTTCTCTAGAGCTGGGGCTTCAACCTCCCGATAGCCCCAGAGTGAGGCTAATTCCAGAAAGCTTTCGCCCAGATACTTTATTCTACCCCAAACTTCAGGAGGATAATCCCTTAAACCACGTGGTGGCCTGAGGTATGCAATATTCATTCACCGCAACATCTAATTAATAAATATAATTATTAATGTTTCGCCGAGTAATCTAGCGTCTCCATCTCTCTGGTGGAGTATAGTCCACCGACTTCAGGCTTCCATTGATGTATGCTTTAACGAGATCTCCTACTCTCCCTTCTGCTCCAGTAACCACTTTAATACCGTATTCGCTAAGTACATCTCGTGCCCTAAACCCTATGCCCCTACATATGACTACATCAACCTTTCTATCAGCTAAAAGCTTAGGGATTATTCCACGTGGATGTTCATATATATACGGATTTTCTATGGATTCGACCTTAACGATTTCATTATCTTTAACGTGAACTAGGACGTAGATGGGTGCTCTACCAAAGTGTTCATATATGTGGCTATCCAGCCCCTTATCCTCTTCAACAGGCAGTGCAATTATCATGGAGGTATTATATGTTGTAGTTAGATATAAAAGTATTACGCTTTTGTATTTTAGGTTAAGCTTAAGCTATGATGCATTCTGTAGCATATGGACTAAGTTAAGCTTGAGCTAACGTTTTCAGATGGGTAGGTAATGTAGCTTAAAATAAGAGTAAAATATTAATAAACCGAATATACAGGCGTGGGAGCATGTCCAAGAATATTCCCGATGAGTTCATAGAGTTCATATTTAGAGAGAGGCGAAGGCTATTGGAGAAAGCTGTTGCTGGTAAAGCTAGAAGAGAAGATTTTCTCATAGGCTTCTTAAGACATACGCCTGCTGTGGTATCGTATGGTCCAGCTGGCTTAAATGCCTCCATAAAGGGTATAGGCTTCGTAGTTAAAGACGAGTATCTAAAGGAGACCATAGACTTCCTCATGTCACAAAGAGATAAGGTGCTGAGGAAGCCTAGAGAAGCAATGCGTATACTACTTGAATACTTCTATGTTGAAGAGAAGATAGACTTCACCAAGCTATCAACTATAGAGCTGGCAAGAAGGCATACGTGGACTAATCTAAACGTAAACAGCGAGGCTACGCTCCTATTCTATGTCCCGCCTTCAAAGACGTATGAAGTAAGGTGTAAAGCAACAATACACATGGACGACGAGTACTGGAAGCTGGCAAACCTAGTACACGACCTATACCACGTATACCCCTACGGAAGGGAGAGAGATTGGAGGAAAACTCCGGTCTACGTATTCCATATAAAGGAGATATACGATAACAATCCAGCTAAAATGGGAGAAAAAATCTACTAGAGGTACTGCCTAATAATCGGCGGAAGAGCAAGCCGCCTACCACTAACAATATAGGCGTGTCTAAGCCTAAGCCTCTCGTAGCTCTTAGTCATAAACGTTAAACCATCCACATTGGCAACGTATACGTAGACTATCCTTCTACTTAAGATGCCTTCTTTACCAACTACCTCCGCTACAATAGGTTTCTCCTTAAGAGCTACAACCTTCTCAAACTCTCTAGGCTCAACAATAATCACGGGACCGATAACTGCGAGAGCTTTAGCGGCGGCAGCAGAAGTTGCAACAGCGCCAGCAACAGCACCAGCAACAGCACCAGCGGCAGCTGTACTACCACCCAACAGGGATTCACCGTGGTAACATATCTTAGCTCTGATAATTAAAATTATCCTTAATTACCAGTTATTCATAGATAGGAGTGGGGTTAATATGGATACCTCCAAGGACTATCGTATTCTCTACTGTGAGAGGATACTTGATAGGTTTATGAATGTTATAAGGTATTGGAAGCTACCCTATTATACGCTGAAGAGGGAGAAGGTATTAAATAGGGCTGAGAGGGTTAAGTCGGCTCTAATGACCATCAAATACTCCTTCCTGCCCCTGGATATGCTGTTGAAGTCGGATATGCTTAGGGAGTACGAGGATGCTGTTGAAGAGGTAGTTAAAGTGTTATCAGAGGAGAGGCCGATAATATCCGATGAGAAAACGAAGCTATCTTACGCTGAAATAAGGTATGCCACTAGAACTCTACGAACCCTTAGGAATAGGCTGATGCTCGGGGAGGAGAATAGAATTGAGTACGCTATAGATATTGTAGGCGTTGAGGTTGCATCGGTTTCGAAGCATCCTAGAGCAGATAGGCTCTACATAACTAAGGCTGGAACGGGGGAGGAGTCGTACATAGTAATTACGAATATAAGGGATGTAAAGAAGGGTGAAGTAAGGGCTATAGCTCTACTGCCGCCAGCTCTAATAATGGGCGAAGTAAGTGAGGCGATGTACTGTTCAAATCCACTACCGCCTGAGTATAAGGGTAGGCGGCCGCCGAGCAACCTGATATTCCTAAGCGAAGTTACAAGCCAAATAGAGGGGGTGTTGAAGTCTACCCCTTGAGTAGGCTATCTATTTCGCTTGCAAGCACGTTGTATTGAGTTACGCCTATATGCTTATGTTTAATGCAGCCATTTTTATCTAT
>QMRD01000062.1 GCA_003649225.1 Thermoprotei archaeon
AGGTCGTGTGCTATCTTAATTACGCCCTCAAAATCCTTCTTCATTATAGCTATCTCCGAGTAAAGGAGGCCTGAACATTTCAAGGTTAATTTAATCATTCTCGAAATTAATTCCTTCATCTCATCATCAAGCCTAGATAGCTCGATTATTTTCAGTATTCTAGAGGCTTCCTTAGCCCAATCGGCTATCATATCCATCTTCTCGGTTAATCTTACGAAGTCCTCACGACTCAGGGGTGGAACAACCCCCTTAGCAATATTCGAGACTATTTCTCTCCTAATGGCGTCAGCCTCCTCCTCCCTCCTCATAACTAAGCTAATCTTTTCATCTGAGCATAATTTCTCTCCTTTAATGGAACATTCAATAGCTTGGCTTAGATACTCAACAGCCTTACAGCACATTTCAGCGTGACTCAAAACCTTCTCTAAAAGCTCTTCTTCAGGAGACTTCAAAATCCGCTTAAATATTCCGCTCAAAGTAGCACCCAAGTTAAAAACTTATAATACCCTATATTATAATGTTAAGGGGGATTTTCATGTCAGAAGACATAGTGGTAAAGGGTTATGTGGTTAAAAAAGATCTATTATACACGGATAAGCACTGCTGGGTGAAGATAGAGGATGGAAAGGCTAAGATAGGTATTACTGATTATGCTCAGAAAAAGCTCGGTGAAATAATGAATGTAGAGCTCCCGTCTGTTGGAAGCGAGTTTAACTTGGGGGAAGCGGTTGCTACAGTGGAGGCTCTTAAAACAGTGGAGGATATCTACATGCCACTGTCTGGTAAGGTCATAGAGGTTAATGAAAGACTGAGTAGTGAACCAGAGCTACTAAATAAGAGCCCGTATGAGGATGGATGGATTGCTACTATTGAGATAAAGGATGAATCTGAGGTTAAAAAGTTGCTTACTCCCGAAAAATACTCTGAGCTTATTGAGAAGGAGGAATAACATTTTCTTCTATTTCTCTTCCGCAAAACGGGCATACAGTATATCCTTTAGGTAGGATAGCTCCGCAGTACTTACATTTTATTACGTTTGGTGGCAGTTCTTCCTCAGGTACCTTTCTTGCCTCAAGGGATTTTAGAAAGAACAGCACGAATGCTAGAACGGTAAATACTAGCACTATTACGCCCGCTATAATCAGGTAGACGTACATCGTATCCCCCCTATGAAGTAGTGTCGGCGAGAGCTTAAAGCCCCACGAAACAAAGGTATCTACTAAGTCTTCTCCAGCTGCTTTGCTCAGCAACTCAACTACCTTGCTAGTTGTCTCTATTCTCGTGCCCGAGGAGGTTTCCTGTTTAGCGTATATGGCGAATCGCCTTATAAAGTCCAGCCCCCCATACTTTGAAGCTAGCTTATAAATGATGTAGAAGGATATCAAGTATCCATATCCTTTATCGAGGAGTTGATCCCAGTTTTGAACTATACCGAAGTTGCTTGAGTCCAGCGACTCCACTTGGCTAATTCTTGCCTGCATGCTTGCAGTAATATTTCCTTTAACATTCTTATCGCCTATTTCGATGGCAACAATCATTCCAATGTACTCAGCAACACCCTCATGGAACCATCTAGTATTGCTTGTAGCGGACACACCCACTCTTCCCAACATGACATGGACGAGCTCATGTATAGCAGTATGTTCAAGCATTCCGGATACATACCTTATAAGGGCGAGATTCAGGTGAACAACCGTAGGAATCCCCTCACCTATATCCGCCGCCATAACGTATCCATAGGTCTCGGGGAATCTCTTAGGCAGAAAGAGTGTCACGTTAATCCATGGTAGAGTAACGTTAAATATCTCAACAAGCCTAGGGTAGGCACGCCTATATATGTCAATTATTTTCCTAGAGAAGTTCACGTAGTATATCGGCGTTAAAACCTTAACTATTGTTTCCTCGTTAATAGGCTCAACTACCTCCGTCTCCGGTGTTTGAGTAGAAGTCTCATATACTATAATGACTCTCCCACCGATCCTAGGGGAAGGAAACTTATAGTGTAGTCCGCTCGCATTTTTACCAAGCTTTACTAGATCCATATAGCCATAGCCATACACATATGCTATTTCATCAGTAATTTTGTTATAATCCATCTTAATGCTAATATAATAGTCGCCCCTTCCTATGACCACGCTTGGACTCATAAACCATCCTTCTCTCTTAACTAAAAGAGAAGCATGTTCAAAGAAGAAGCTAATATTAAGTTTAAATACTCCATTAGCCCTATATTTAAACGAAATGTTATAGTAAAATGGGTTATAGCTTTGCTCTACGTTCCATTCAATAAGATCTCCCTCTATGACTTCTTTTTTATATTTTAATGGAATCTGTATAGTATTTTCACCTACACCAATTCCTTTAGCCATAAAAATTATTTGAACATTTGCACTTCCATTATCATTTACTTGTATTTTCATATGACATACTTCCCTATTAATTGACGCTCTGGTACTATGAACACCACAAGAAGTCACTAGGATAAGTAATACTACAACTAGGATACTCTCAATCCTTTTCATAGATGCTTTCACCTCATATGCTTATATAAGTCAATATAATATATCGGAAGGTATTTAATAACTTACCTTTTTAACCTTATAGTTCTAATATACTCGGCTGGAATATCTATGTCATAAATTCTTTTCACATTTCTTTGAATCCATTTAGCTCCCTTCTTATTCTTCTTATATTTTAAAATATATTCATATACCTCCTCAGGTATCCCAGGTATTTTATCGCTGTAACATGTACATGACATTAAGAATTTAGTGAACTTCTTCTCACTAGAAGCAAGGACAACTACTTCATCTACCACATATATATGTACTTTACTATTTCCCAAAACCCTTAAGGTTTGAGGCGGTAACTGAATTCTATACGCAATATATTTACCTTTCAGTAATGTTTTGAGCAGTTTTCTTACTCCTATATATTTGATCTTCATGTTCACACCAGAATCTAAAAGAGATATATTCATAAATTACAGTTAATATAAAAATTTATCCCTATTACATCATTGTATAATATTATTTGAAGGAGTGATGTTTTATAATAATGTAAAAATAAGCATCGATTTCTATAATAATTGTTGAAATAAAATAATAAATACTAATTAATTCAAAGTAACTATTTTTCAAAAATAAAATAATTATTCGCTCTTGTTTTAAGCTACATGACCTATCACCTCTAGTAGCCAGTGGCATGCATGCAACGTCGTATCCGCGTAAAGCCTAACGAAAGCAGAGGTAGCATAAGTGTAAAATTTTGTCTGCTAAAGCGATACACCGCGCTTAAAGAGGAGGAAAGCTCTTAAATGCCAATTCACACTCTCAGTATCATTTACATGCACTGGCCCAACAGCGTAAACGCTGCTGGAATGCCTCACTGGGAAATGCTCATAGCTAAGAGCAGACACACGCCCATATCCGCGGAACTCGTCAGTATAAGCTACGCTACCACGCTCAACATGCCTAAGCAAAACGCCTGCAATAACCTTACTCGATGCGCCTTCCTCAGCTAGGAAGAGAGCCCTACGGGAGCCGCGCTCAACAAGAGTAAAGAAGGGCCTCTTACGGTTGGTTGCTCGACCCCTACGCCTACCGCCGCCACGATACTTAGGCGTAGTCCGCTTCCTACCCTTATAGCCTAGAGGCACGTAGACTTCATCGGCCTCAACCTCCCCGCTCAGCCTCAATTTTTCGAAACCAAGCCTCTATAGCTTTGCCGAAGAGCTTGACGACTCGGCGGACCGCGGTTCTGCTCCTACCAGTCTCTCTAGCTATGGCTAGCTGGCTCATCCCCAGCTTGAAGTATAGGTATGCTATCGCGAGTACATCGCTTGGCGGTAGCTCCGTCAGGCGAAGGGTGTGCCTGTTGTATCGCTGAACTGTCTGCCGCAGGCTCTGCATAGGTAGCGTTGGAGGTATGGCTTGTTTGGTGCTTTGCCGTTTTGTCTATTTTGCTGATTTGCAGTATGGGCATTTTATGCTGTTGGGCCAGCGGTGTTTTCGGAGCATCTCTATTACCTGCTCGTCTGTGAGGGTCAGCTTAAGCTTAACCCGATTTATATGCTATAAATGCATTACAACATTAAATCATTTAACCTAAAAACAAGAGCGTAATTATTTTACAAAATTTTTAGCTTTTAATGATATATTATTAATCTTTATCGGTATTAACCGAACTTTTACCTATTTTCTCAATTTTCTCGTTTAATGCTTTTATTGCTTGAAAAATGACCTGAAATTTAACATCAACCTCGTTTTCCAGTGCATCTATTCTTTTTTCGATAAGACTTATTCTCTCCTCAATATCTTCTCTAATGACAACATTAAGTGTTTTAATTTCGCGTATCTGATAATCTATTCTACGTAGTTGGGCATCCATCTTCATTTTAATATTATATATCATTGCTCTAATGCTATTAAGCTCTCTAGCCATTTTCTCGCTCAACGCCTACACCTACATTTTTTATAAAAGCTTTCGCTTTTAGTTATGGATGCACCGTTTAGAAGATCTTTATAGGTGTCCTGGTGCAATAAAGTTTTTATACATATTTTCTCTTTAACTAACGTGTCTATACAGCCCTTTTTATTAATCATTTCCTAATCACTGTAATACTTTAAGGGTTTCCCTCTTTTATCCTTTATGTGTAAATATTATGTAAAAATATCGGGATATCCGAATATAAAAAACGTGAGGCCTATTTTCTTTGAGAACATTAGTTGAAATGACCTAATAGAAGAGAATTTAAATATGTACACATTATCACGTATGAGGCGTCCCATATGATGTATAAGGAAATACCTTTCATGCATTGGGGAATTATCAACAAGTATAATTTCTCTGACGATAAGATTGATCAAATTCCTATTAAAGTGTTTGATCCTCTTCTAACTCACAGGTATAGCATCTACGGAACCGCTGGACATTTCAGCTACATAAGCCCAGTAAGAGGCTATAGGCCTAAGGGAGTAAGCGTTGAGAAGAGGAAAAGGAGCGATGTTTTTCATAAAATAATTGAAGGTCAGGATTGGGCAATCTACATCACGTTAGATGACAACTTAAAGAGTAGTCCATTCGAGAAGACGCCATACATGTTTTGTTCCGAAAAATATAGGGCGGCAACGATAATAAACAGGTTCCCTTCATATGTAAGGATAATCGATGATGAAGTACTCGAGAGGATTAAGCGTATAGATGACAAAATAGCCGGATCCATATCTAGGGGGATAAACCTCGTCACCTTCCCGATAAAGTACTGTGAAAGCGTATCAGAAATAGATAGTAACGATCTATTCTGGATAATAAGATCCATGAATGCCGCTATATCTTATTCGATAAAGGAGGCAAACAGGATAGGATACGGCAGAATAGTCGTCTATCCATTCTTCAACATAGGTCCACTAGCTGGAGGTAGTCAGCCTAGGCTCCATTCCCAGGTATACATGGATCTAAACAGTGACGGGCATGGACTCCTAATGGATATAGCTCTCACCGTATTTAGGAGCGGCGGAGAACAGTGCCCACTCTGTGAG
>QMRD01000063.1 GCA_003649225.1 Thermoprotei archaeon
GGATTAGGTTGTTCCACCAGTTTCTGAACCTCTCCACTCTCATAAATGCTGTTCTAGCCCACTTTCCATACGGTGGTCTAGCGAGTTGAGCTACGGCGGCTGTAAAAGCGAGATGCTGCATGATGTATGTTTTAAATACTTTATCCCATAATTTACCTCCTATGTATCCTATTCCAGATACGCCTCCAAACATAGCTGCTATACCGTCGCTAACCATTAACAGAAGGATGAAGAAGATCATGTTGTATGCTAGTTTTCCAGTTATGTTCATCATGGCGAGTACATTTGGGTTGTTGTATGTTGTTGTGATCAGCGGTGTTTTTAATGCGTCGTTGATTCTTGTGAATGGGAATAGTGTCCAGTTTGTCGGCGTCGGATCTACAGCTACACTTATGTATTCTGACACATACTTATACGTATAGTACTTTACATACTCATCAGTAACATTTATAAGCTCATCATACTTCTTCTCTAACCTCACACCATTCCAGTAAATCTTGATCTGCTTATGTTTTTTATCGACTGTGGCTGTAGCGTTTACCTGAGCAACATACGTATTATTCTCGTACTTGAATATTATCGTTCCGTTTCCTATATTAATAATCTCGTCGTAGGGAAAGCTTCTTGAGTAACCCCTCCAGTACACGTATATAGTTGTATTTGTTATGTTGTAGCTTCCTATGAGGCTTATCCTGTGATAAATTTTCTTTATGTGCTTCTTGACGCCCATATCAATATGAATGACGTATAGCCTGTACTCTGAGTCATAATTTACGTTAAGGTTGCTTAGGAGTTGATAGAGGGCATACATATCTTCCTTGCCGACTCTACCTTCACCAGCAAAAATCAGGATTTCATAGTTGCTGTTGTTGTAGTTAGCTAACCACTCGATAACCTCGTCTCTATTAAGCTCCACCTGATTTGCACTCCAGTTTGTATATTGAAATAGGTTCCACGCGATGTCACGCATGAGCGAAATGTTGTTTATCACAATAAAGTCATCAAAAATTTTTTGCATCCAGCTTTTCGGTGTTAAGTAGAAGCCGTATACCTCGGTAACGTTTAGTCGGCGGCCGCGTCCATAAAACACTATAGTGCTGTTATAGCTTCTAACGGAGATGTTACACCATGTATATTTAGTTGATGACCTGTTTACCGTAATTTGTGGGTAGTGTGAAACCGTTATTATGTAGAGTTCAAGCTCTCCATACTCGCTTCCATCCGATTCAATTGAATAAGTATGTGCGGTGCTGTTCCACGTATGGGTATAGTCTGCTGTTCCATCATACTCCTCAACGGCATGCGTGTACTGAGACCTACCATTATGCATCAAGTATGTATCGTCAGACTTAAGGTCCTCAAATATGGAGTTTACATCTAGGTAGTTGTAGCTATGTGGGTAGGCAACATAGTAAACCGCACCATCATAGATAAGGGATTCATCAACCTTCCTAAGCTCTTCCTCAAGCTGTTGCTTCTCATCTGGAGTTAGCGATGCCGCTGGACCATACCGCTCACGTATGTTGTTCTTCAGCTCATCGATATATGCCTCAGCATCCTCCTGATAGATAAAGAATTTTCCTATACCCGCCGTTACATTTACAGTTACCTTATTCTTAAGTGGATAAGTTGAGTACGCAACGGTTATTGACTCTAATGTATAGCTTCCCGCTGGAACAATAAACAGCGTTTTTCCATCACTATCAAGCTGGTAAACCGCATATCCAGATACACCGCCATTTGTAACGCTGAAGTTAAGCAACGCGTTTGGCGGCCCCTCAACATACAACACACTAGCCTCATCAAGATACTTCGAAATATCCTGTATAGGTATTTGCTCAAGAGATGTATTCACTACATATGGTAGTCCATATGTGAATAGTAGGCCAACTATGAATAGGGTTATTCCCAACCTTCTAACACGAGGTATGGGGAGCATTATACATCCAAATGCAAATATAGCTATGCTTATTGGCTTAAGCACGTAAAGCAGATAATACATCATCGTTAGGAAGAGGATAAGGTTTGAAAAGACGTATGCTGGAGCAAATAAGGTGTGTATAGCTACTTGAGCCACGGGAATAACAGCGTTAACAAGTGATGACGCACCTGCCGAAAGCAAAAACAGTATAAAATCTGCAATACCTATGGCTATCGCGGATACAGTTACGGCGGAAACATAGTTAGCATAAAAAGCTTTTAAAGAGTCTAATGCTACACTTACCCGCTCAACAGCGTAATCATAGCTAAGTAGCCTAATAACTTCAGCTACGCTAGTACTCGGCTCAACAAGCCCCAGCCCCTCCATATACTGAGCAACATAATACATATTCACAGCTAAAGTTACAATTACAGCACAAACAAGGGGAATCCACAAGTTCCTAATTAAGTAGTCAACTGCAAACCTCCTGTTTCCAACTGACCACTGAAAGAAAGAATAGGATAAGACTGCTACTAGTGATGCAGACGTAGTTAAAACAACATACCACACAGCATTAGATACTATCTCGCCAAGCATCCCATATAAAAATACAATATTTAAACTAACCTAGAAAAGAGGAAAGAGCTATTTTCTTAAGAAGCCAACTATAAGGCCCAATACAAACCCCACAGTAACCGGTCCTACAGTTAGTATACCCAGCGTGGTGAGCAGGTTAAGTATAATAGGCTTAAGCTGAAGAGCAGTCTCACTAACCTGGGCCAAAAAAGCATCAACACTTCCACCAACACTCCAGACAGATAAGACAGAACCAAGCACAATAAGCCCCAGAAATGCTAGAATATACCTAACAACTTTTACAGAAACATATCCTAATGCAAACCCCAGCAAAACCTGTATCACTATCGATAAAGCAACCCTAGGATTACTTAACACTAAACCCAAGAGATCCATAGATTCAATCATATATTACACCACCAAATAAGGTTAGTTTTTATAAAACGCTAAATGCCGAAAAACATGAGGTTAAAAGAAAAAGTACTGCATGAGTACTAACCACCTAAAAATACTAGTTTATTAAGTACTTTGTATACCGCCCAAACCTCATCGCCATATATCAATACTGAAACTGGCGATCCGTACTTATCCATTCCAGGGATATTCTTAACAAAACTCAGCGTAATACCATCCTCTGTTATGTAAAGCCCTGGAGCATAGAAATACTCAACTTCACCTATATTCGTGTTAGTCGCCATATCATAAATATGCACGTTATACTCTTCGTTTCCAGGTTTAAACGCTACATACATCTTATTATCCATTCTAGACATAGCTTCACCTAAACTCGATTTACCATAAAATAACTTAGTTGGTAACATCGTTTTTACCTCGGTACACCCTACTGGAATAACCTCTACAGTAATAGGATCATCATTATAGAGATACAGATCTGTTTCGCTGTCTGTATCAAACCCTGCGTCATACGCATAGCGATCATCATAAGAAAATACGCAAGAAACCCTTACATTATCCCAATCACTCCCAGCACCACCTGGCGAAGTAGCCATTTTTGCCCACGCACATACCAATACAACAACATCAGATGTAGAATCGGATACATTTTCCATTATAACTACCACCTTATTTTTGTACCAGTAGTAGCCAGTTTCACCTTTATCTAGATATGAATTCTTAAAGGTATGTTCCTTATAGGCTAACTCCTCATATCCTGGTACCCGATACACTCCAACTTTTATTGTACATTTAGCATAATCGTCATATCTTTTAAAGGAAGTTATTACCTTAACATAATAGTAGTAGCTACTACCGTTACGAAGAAAGTAGTAGTAATTATAATACGTTTTGCCGTATTTACTTGAATAATAGTCACTAGTTATCATTCGCAATAGATAGCATCTTTCCACTGAAAACAAATACATATTGTACCCGCTTCCAGACTTGTGTTCATCTGGAGATATTGATGGATAGCCATTATAAGTATCTGGTGCATAAGAATCGTCAGCAACCAATAACACGGCTGTATGATCGAATCTTTGGTGTTCATAGGTATCCCAATCGCCACAAGTAGACCAATGTGTAAGAACATAGTTGTTAGGTTCGAGAATGAAGCCTCTAGTAAACAGTTCTGGTTTCTCTACAACTTTATTGTACAATACTCTTCCATTCCTAATTCTATAATAGTGATCCCTTTTTGCAATTATTATGTCGCTTCCAACCATATCTTTTTTAGGTTCATCTGAAAATGTAAATTCATATTCAAGTATTGATCCATTACTATATGCGATATCCATGTATTGACCATAATCAGCGAGAATTATATAGTCATAACCTATATGTAGTATTTCATTCATTTCTCGAGGAAGCTCTACCGGCGAACCATTTATATAAACACTATATATACTTATATCGCTGAAGTTAACAACATATATTTTTACTAGCTTATCTCCACTTGATACATGGTCAATAGCTATAATTTTTCCATCTGTAGTGTTAAACAAAATAAGGTGTTGATCACCACCATAATCACGTAAATACATAGCTGCTATATGATCACCAGCTACAAACCAAGAATCAAAACTACAAAAATCAAGTGCTAAATTATCTACATTACTTGGAATACCATTTCCTCCTCCCCCTCCACTTTCACCAGTTATCACTTCATCCCAAAATATATTACCTAATTCCGTGATCACTCCTGATATATATGGTGGGTATTCCCCCATCTGGTTGAAAGTTACTTTTATTGTGCTCATTGGTGTGAGTGTGTAGTTGTAGCTGTTGTAGAATGTCATTTTCCCCGTATTGTTATCTAAAATTACGAAAGCGATTATATGCGATGTAACGTCACCAACGTTCGTTATTTCTATGGTTTTCGAAGATGGATACCCCTTTACTTCTAGTCTTTCTCTGCTTTTCTGCTCTCTTTTTTCGATACTCTCGTTAACGGTATTTATGTAGCTGTCTGTAAATCTACTTATGAATACATAAGTGGCTATAGCGGAGATTATTAAAAAGGCTATTAACACCGCTCCTAATACCCCAGCCTCACCCTTCCTTCCCATCATACCCAAAAAATAACCATTTTTAAATTATCCATAGGAAACAGTAACTGTAAACTGTATTTCCTGTGTGTTATGGTGATATTTTTATGCTGTATAAGTTTCCAGATTTTGTTAGTATAGCAACAACGGATTGTTTAGTTATTGTCGCGGGGATCTCTATTTTATATGGTTTACCTGGCTCTATAACATCTGCTGGAGTATAGCTATATGCATCGTAAATCTCAAAGTATACTCCTGAGTCGTTTACAAATACCTTAGCTATCTCAATCGGCACATTACCATAATTATACACATATATGTGTATTACTCCGCCGTGGTATGCGGCGTGTAGAATGCTAAGTAGTTCATTTGCCTGCCTCTTCTTGGTCTCCATAATATCTTTTAGGCTCGTGATTCTTGCCTGCTGAGAAATGGAAAATAGATATGTGAATATTATCATCCCTGCTAAGACGATTGCTATAAGTATTACTGCCGAGACTAACTCACTAACTCCCCTTCTCATTAGAAACC
>QMRD01000064.1 GCA_003649225.1 Thermoprotei archaeon
ATTTTAGTGCCTCTGAAAGGTTCCACCTAACTTCTAAACAGACAGCTAGGATAGCTATTATGATCCATGCCGAGTAAAAGATTGTCAATGCAATCATTCCGGGAGTACTCTTACCCCCTATTGAGACAGATAATGTTGTATGATGGGGGTCGAAATATATGATGTATATATAAATTAAGTTTAATAGTCCGAGTCCTATTGTAATGATTGAGCTTAGGGCTATGGTTAAAGTAGTTAATGCTTTAGGTTCTGCATGTCTATACCCGTAGTATAGGTGTATTACTAGCATTAGGTAAAACATAAACACTATCTCAATGACTATCTGTATTATCTTTACGGTTATAATTTCATATTCCACGCTTGGTACACCTATATTATTAATTTTATAGATATGTTTCCTTAATATTAACTTTCTCTATACGGTGTAATAACTATCTTTAATTTTCTCGGTTTTAGGAGGTAGTAATCTTTCTCTATTCTCAATACTTTGCCGAACATTTCCTCTATCAATTCGAGTTCCTCCTCTCTATGATACATATAGTTAACTAATGCTATCATTAGTGATTCTCTAATATTTTGGCTTAAGTATAATATGAAGTCCTTTACTCTTTCATAGCCATTATATATGATCAGGTTTGTAAGATCATCTATGATGATCACCGTGTGAAGGTTATGTAAAACTACGTACTTTACTAGCAGACTTGCCAGAAGGGATAAGTCTGTTACGGAAATATCTGTACTGCTACCTTTCTTAGTTTTTACAAAGATATCTACGTAACAGTAACCCTTTTCCTTAAGCTTCTTTAATTCTCCTGCAAGGTTACTATAGTTTCTCGATACGAGAATTATTAAGGATGTATCGATGAAGTTTTCTACGATAAGTTTTATGAAACGGAGGTAGTTTACTCTGGGGTTATACTCTATCAGTATTCTGTCGTTGGCATTTAGTTCGATATTTCCAATTTTATACCTTGTTTTTATTGGCTCTGTGGGTAAGGGTATAGGTTCAACGCGGCTTAATACTTCGAGTCTTCTTTGTATTGATATAAGATATATAGCAACAGTTACTGCCGATACCAGCGTGGCTAGAGTCATGTTTACGGGAATGAAGTAACATGGCGATAACAACGCTATGAGTATTGTCGTTTGAATGAACACTATCAATATTAGCGACCTGAAGAGTTGCTGTAGGTAGTATTCGCCAATCATACGCCCGATCTTGAAAAATAGGCTTAAAATATTGAAGAGGGGCGGTATTAACATTATAGCTGCTAAAGTAATTATGGGAGAGCGTGCCCTTACAAGCGTAATCCTTAGGCCGGCAGTATCATAAAAAAAGAAGGTATATTCATCTTTAAATAAAGCCAATAAGAAGAGCTCTATTGAGATTATTGGAAATAGCAAGTAAAGATACTTTTCTAGTTTTTTCCCTAATTTTTCAGTTCCAGAAAGCCATGATCTTAACGACATAATATCCGTACAGAGTAAGGAGAGTATTACCTGCATAACTAGTATTGTAAGTAAAACAGTACTTCTAGAGTATATTTCTCTAATTAAAGCATCATGTATTCTTCCTAAATTTGCCGTGGCTAATATTATTGTATTGATCATTAAGTGCGTAAATCCACCCGTCAGGTTTATCGCAATAATTATCGTTATGAGATGTTCCATTGTTTTTTCCTTTATCTTATCCTTGGACATTTTTTCTATTTTAAGTAAGGTAAGTAACATAGCGGCAGAATAGAGTAGGCCTGCGATCAGGTATATCGTATGTGTATATATTATTGATAGTATCATGGTACATATGTAGTTATAGTTATTAACCTATATACGTTTGCCTATGGTTTCGTGAATATAAAGAACTTTAGCATTTTCCTCCATTATCTCGGCTTTTGCATAAGCTGAGTATATATCTTCGGCTATGCATATTACTCCATGTCTTTTAAGAATTAGTGCTCCTACCATCTTATTGCGTGCTTTTTCTTCAGCTAGGCGTGCCAGTTTTAGGCTGCCTGGAGGGGCATACTCCACTACTTCTATTTTTCCCACTATTTTCTGGAACTCTGCTACTTCCTCAAGGTATTCTATTAGCCTTTCAAAGAGAGATAATGTATATGGGCTATGTGTATGAACTATTGCATGGACATCGTTTCTTACGCTATATATAGCTAGATGCATTCGCCGCTCGCTCGAGGGAGCATGTATTCCCCATAAAACATTTCCTGAAAAATCTATTTTCACAATGTCTGCTGGCCTTAACGACCACTTAGGTATGCCCGATGGAGTAATTAGAATTCCGTCATCCATTCTAATGCTGGCATTTCCTGTAAAACTAGAAATAAGTCCGCGAAGGTACATTCTTTTCATAACATTTACCAAGTCGAGGACGGCATCTCTATCTTTTCTTTGCATGTTCCACCCGCTACTATATTATCGATTAACAAGGTTAATTAGTGTTCTTACCTATTTAATAAGCTGATAGCGCTGTGATGTGAGGATTATGATAGCTGTAATTCCGGTGGCTGGACTAGGTACCCGGCTGTTACCTTCGACGAAGGAGCAACCCAAGGAGATGTTGCCTGTCTTTGCAAGGAATTCAAGCGGTACCATAAGCCTTAAGCCCACAATACAAATAATATTCGAACAACTGTTTGAATCGGGAATAAGGAATTTTCTCTTCGTAATAGGTAGGGGTAAGAGAATAATAGAAGATCACTTTACCCCGGATAGAGGCTATTTAGAGTTACTTGTCAAGAGAGGTAAAATTACGAAAGCTGAGGAGCTGAAGCAATTTTACAACATGATAGGTAGTAGCTTTATCGCTTGGGTGAACCAGGACGAGCCCCTCGGCTTCGGTGATGCGGTCCTAAGGAGTAAGCATCTAGTAGTTAATAGCGAGTTTATGGTTCATGCAGGAGATACTCTGATACTAAGCTGCCGTAATCATATTGTGGCTTTAATCGAATGCTTCAAGGACATGCATGCTGATGCCGTATTCTACGTTAAGGAGGTGGATGATCCGAGGAAATATGGTGTAGTAATTCCTGCTGAAAAATCTGGAATAGGCGATGTTTTCAAGGTTAAGGGAGTTATTGAAAAGCCTGAGGTCCCGCCCACTAATCTAGCGATACTACCTATCTATGTCTTCAAACCACTAATATTCAAAGCTTTAGAGAGCATAGAGCCTAGCTCTAGAGGCGAGCTGGAGCTGACCGATGCCATACAAAAGTTGATAGATTGGGGCTGCAATGTGTTTGCACGAAAAATTCCTAATGGTGCTTTGTGGATTGATATAGGGACTCCTGAAACGTAT
Source organism: Thermoprotei archaeon (assembly GCA_003649225.1). Taxonomy (GTDB): domain Archaea; phylum Thermoproteota; class Thermoprotei; order Thermofilales; family B9-G17; genus B9-G17. Next base: position 3,314 of record QMRD01000064.1, read on the forward strand.
TGGATAGCATTAAAGAAAACGTATGAATTAGCGAAGCAGTAGTCAGCTTTTATTCCTTTACTGAGCTAATAAGTTCTCTATAGTTTACTAGCTCCTTATAGTAGCATATTATTTTCATGAATTTCTCTTTATCGATGTAGCCATGGGGCGATGGTACTTCGAAAATCCTGTCGGGAATTATCAGCTTGTCGATATCGAAGCCATTAATTATCTTGAACTTCAATTTTTCTCTATGTATTTTCTGTCCTATCGAGAATAGCTCTTCGACTTCGTGCTCTTGTCCTAAGACTTTTAAAGCTTTGGAGACCGTTTCGGGCGTGTATATTCCTCTGGAGAATAAACATACAACTAAGCTAGTTAATACTTGACGCCACTCCTCCTCCTCCAATAGCTTCTCTACGTACTCCTTCCCGTAAACGTTCTTTCCTAAATTCTTCTGGTCAAAGGAGTATCCAGCCATATCCAGGTGACTATGCCTAGAGCCTAGTAGTAATCCGAGATGGCCTAATGGACCTGTATGGTATCCCGCCATCTCTAAACCACCGAATTGTAACGCATATTCTTTCCCTCCATATTTCTCCGATGCATACTTTACACCTTTAGCTAATGCCGCATATAGTTCACCCCTTTGATACGCTATGTTTTCGATAATTTTCATGTAAGTCTCTGCGTCTCCCCATCTAGGCTCTAACCCCAGAGTATCGTCCTTACTTACCAATCCTCTCTCGTAAGCCTCAGTGAGCCACGCGAGAACTACGCCAGTGCTCATGGCGTCGAGGCCGTACACGTCGACCTTATCTATCAGTAATAACATGTCAGTTGGATCGTTTATGCCGAGCATTGTACCTAGAGAGTATATGGGCTCATAATCGTAGGAAACAAATATAGTCTGTTTAAAGTATGGCTCATCTTCGTAAGGTATCGTCACTGCAGCTAGGTGAATACAAGCTACTGGACAGTGAGCGCATGAAACACGCCTACCCAAATACTCCTCAGCTAAGTTCTCACCGGATACCTTATCAGCGTTTTCGAAAAAGCTCTGTTGTAGATTCCTAGTGGGCAGGGCCTTTATTTTATTAAGAACCCTTATATTCATTGCAGTGCCTAAATCATGGTACTTCTTCATGGCGGCGGTTTCAACAGCCTTCCTATATATCTCGTCGTAGAGTTTCCTGTAAAGCGTTTTCTCCTTAACAGGTATACTTTTCTTTCCCGAGATAACGAACGCCTTAAGCTTTTTACTTCCAAAAACCGCTCCCAGCCCAAGTCTTCCGAAGTGTCTATATGTTTCCGTCACCACACATGCGTATCTAACGAGATTCTCTCCAGCAATGCCAATACGCATTATACTCCTAATTCCCGATCCCGGCTCAACCTCCCTAATAATCCTACCTACGGTATGACTTGAACGCATGCCCCATAATGTTTTAGCGTTCCTGAAGTAAACCCTGTCACCGTGGACAGCTACATATATGGGTATATCGCTAGCACCCCTAAGGACTATTGCTCCATAGCCAGCCAACCTAATAGCTACACCGCTCCTGCCGCCAGCGTGGCTCTCACCCAGGTTTCCGGTAAGCGGGCTTTTGAACATAGCAACAGTTTTAGACGCCATCGGAAAGACGCCGTTTAGAGGCCCCACAGCGAAAACTATCACATTTTCAGGTCCTAGGGGATCCGTCTTACTGCTAACTTCCTCACTCAATAGCTTTATTGCAACTCCCGTTCCTCCGATATTCTCTTCAAAGAGTTCAGGCCTATTTTCAACCCAATACCTTTTCCTCGCAAGATCTATATATAATACCCTAGCTAAGGTATCCATCCTCCTCACCTCTCCTCAATTTCCAGTACACCGTGGGGACAGTAATTAACACAGTATCCGCAGTGAGTACAAATTATGGGCTTATTTGCAACATTATCCCAGAATATGGCACCAATAATACATGCATTAACACAGGAGCCACAGCCTATACATTTATCAGGTATAAGCGTAACTCCACCACCTTTTCTTGGAACGAGAGCATCCACAGGACAAGCCTTAGCACAGGGAGGATCAGTGCATGCACGACAAACAACGACCGTAAACCCCCTCTCAACGCCTCCAACGCTCCTCACGATAATAGCGCTTCTCTCTAAGCCGCCATCCCCAAACCTCCTACTACAAGCAAACATACATAACTGGCATCCAACACATCGATTCACATCCAC
>QMRD01000065.1 GCA_003649225.1 Thermoprotei archaeon
CGTGTACGTCGTAGCTTAAGCTAATCTCGTCATATACTGTTACGGCTATAAATACGGTCTCTCCGCGAACCTTAATCTCGGAGAGGTAGGCTGGATTATTGGTAGATATCTCCGTGGACCATATTTGACTTCCATCGGAAGTAAACTTTGTAATTACTATGCCATAGCTCCCTGTATAGTTTGCCAGTACATAAATGTTTCCATCGGAGTCTAGAGTTAACCTATAGCCTAGCTCGATCCTTGAAGCATCACCCCAAGTCTTAGTCCATAGGATGGATCCGGAGTAGTCTAGCTTAACTAGTAATATGTCCCCGCTATAGCGTCCGACGGCGTAGAGGCCATCTGCACCCGCCTCAATATCGCAGAGGACATCGTCTCCATCAAGTCCTGAGAGTGTTATCCACGTACAGCTCCCTCCGCTATCTATTTTGGATACAAAGAAATCTAGCCCCTTAACTGAATCGCTTGTATCGAGGAAACCTGCTACGTATATGTTTCCATAGGCATCGCACGTGATGGCCTTACCTGTATCATTGTGTGTTGAAGCATAGTTACAGGCGGCATATGCCTGCCACTCTAGGTTTCCGCTTAGCGAGTACTTTAGTAAGTAGCTGTCGACGTTTGCGTTATCCTCGGGATACTCGTTGCTTAGCACGTATATGTAGCCTCCACTGTAGACCACATCGACGCCATAGTCATCCCCCTCAAGGTTCCATTCAGAGTACATGAACTCGTTTATCCTTAGAATGAGTAGGGATCCTTCATCGACAAGGCTGTCCGTGTAGCCAGCTGTATAGATAGCGCCTCCATTGGCGGCTATTGCTATAGCCACATCATCTCCATCTAGGCCGTATGTCTTCATCCACAGCAATTCTCCGTCTAAGCTAAACTTTAATACAATAACGTCGTATCCATTCCCCGGTATTTTGCCAGCTACGTATAGGTATCCATTACTATACGTAATTGCATATACTTCTCCATCTATATCCAGCGTCTTCGTCCAAATAACGTTTCCATCCCCATCGAGCTTGGTGAGCGTTATACTGCCTCCTCCACCACAGACGTATAAGTAGTTTCCGACGACGACAATGTCGCTCACAGTCCCAGGCCAAGTGGTGCTCCACACCTCTATTCCGTTGAAGTCAAGCTTTAGGACAAAGGCTTCGTTCGTAGTAGTCATTCTCCCGACAACGTAGATGTAGCTTCCATTAATGTATACTCCGTGGGCGGTATTGTTAGTTGATCCCCACGTTATACTCCAAAGCTTTGTTCCATCTACTTCATAGAGGGCTATTAAGCCCCTCTCCCCGTACTCCTTCCCGTAGAATCCTACTGATGTACCTACAACACATACGTGGCTTGAGGATGCGTGTACGTCGCTGCTATAGTCGTCTCTTCCCAGATCAAGCTCTTCCACCCAGGTAATTGAGCCGCTACCGTCCAGCTTAATTAATACGACGTCCCTGCTCCCCTCCGCCCCCTTATATCCTGAAACGTAGATGTATCCATTAGCTACGGATAGGCCTGAGGCGTAGTCGTTGTCTCCGCTATTCCACGTTGTACTGAATATTTCATCTCCAATTAAATCGTATCCTGCCACTAGAATGTTCCAGTCGCCCTGGAGAATGCTTCCAGCAGCATATATGTTTGAGCTCCAGATATCTATGCCTGCGCCACGGGATGCCTCTGTTAACCTCTTAAACATGGTTGCTGTGGGGGATAGCCTATCTATTTCCTTGGAATATTCTCTGACATAGAGCGTAATAGTTGTTGTCCTGGAGATTCCGCCTGATGATGTAGCTTCAATAGTGATCTCGTATTCTCCCGCCTCAGCCTCCTCTCCAACGGTTATCGATAAGATCGCCGTGCCGTTAGGTGTACAGGTCGAAGGATCTACAGAAATAGACACGTCATCGGTATTGGGGCTTATGCTACACGATAAATCGACAGTATCACTGAATCCGTTAAAGCCCTTAACATACACCTCAAGGGATACCTCATAATTCACGTTATCTTCGCTTCCGGTCGGAAGACGTACCTCATAGGTCTCAGCCGATACCTCTAGATCCTGGACATTTATGGTCGTCGAGTTTACCCCCATTACCTGGCTTCCCACTATTCCATAAATCGTTAAGGTGTAGTTTCGAACCTCAACGTTCGGAGAGACGTATACATATAATGTCGACGTAAACGAGCCCGTACCGTTTACTGGCTCTAGAGCAACTCTAATTTCGGAGCTTGAATTCGCTACTAGCATTACATGATGGTCTGCTCCAGCAATAACATTTACGGTTGCTACACCACTATATCCCCTAACCACGCTGATGTATTCAGGAACGTTTATTATAACTCCTGTTACTTGAATCGTCCCTTGGAAGGGTATGTAGTTGTGCTTCTTACATACCACCGTTAAGGTCATTTCCTGGGTGGGTGCATTAAAGCTGAACTCTCCCTCGCTATCGGCTACTCCGGTAACGTAGAAGCCGTAGCTTATATTTGAAACTGTGACTCTAGCGTATGGCTCAGTCTCTATGGTAACCTCTTCGCCTACCGAAACTCTACTCGGTATACTGCAGGACATTGTCTGAGGTTCTCCGGTCCATATATCCACGTCGGGGTCGCCTAGTAGGTGGAGCGCAGTAAACACCTTAATTCTGGCGTTGTAATCCGATTGATAAACTAAGCCGTAGTGGGCTTTAGTTAGATATAATGATAGCCCCGGCCTATACCCTCCAGTTGTGAAGAAGTACTTCCAGAACCACGTATCCATGCTCTCTCCATATCCTACGTCAAGCCAGCCTAAAGCCCCCCATGTAACTCTAGCCCAACCTACATAGGCTATAGCTCCACCGTTCGGATTACATACATAGGCCTCCGCTAGAGAATATCCGTTGTAATGGTATCCGCCGAACTCCTCGGCATCAAACGCACACGTCAGGCAGGAGTATGCAAATATTAGTGGTAGCCTATTTAGGTTATTCATCGATAAAGCATCCCATGCAGCTATAAAGTCGTACCACTGCCAGTACCCATCCTGATAAACCTGATCTGATGCTAGATATGTGCCTCCATGTGCGGCGAATTGTACGAGCGAGGAGATGTTTGACCAATATAGGAAGTTTTCTTTGGTTAAATTGGTGTTTACTCCATCTGGATCGTAGAGCTTTACGTACTCGGACATGTTATTTAAGAGAACATTTGTACGTAAGGCCTCCTTGTATTCGGCATCGGAGTATATAGGATCCGTAGTTATTACGGCTCCAGCCAGCAGCATTCTGCTAGCCCAGCTACTCTGCTCGGGATTAGTTTCATAGTTTATAATCTTATTCACTACCTGATTTGCTTCGCTCAAAGTATCTACTGGTATTCTCGCCACTATGAGGTCGGGTATCCACTGTATATGCATTTTACCATCGTCAGCTATTGTGCTGTTGTATCCCCATCCCCACTTTCCGAGGACGCTTGAGTAAGCGTACCAGCCGTCCTCCGAGCCTAGATCCTGGTCTATGGTTATTCCAGCGTAGTACCAGTCGGTTGGTTTGTGCGTGCCGTTTGAGAACCATCCTCCCTCATCGCAGTCGTCGTTGTATATGTATCTGGTAGGCACTATATCTGCATCCCCGAAGAGGAGGACTGTAGTTATACCCCAAGTATTGTATGCATCCTTGATAAAGTTCCTGATCTTCTGTGCCTCATCTATGCCCGTATAAACGTTATATATATCCTCGACGCACGCCACGTAGGTGGGTATGCCTGATATAGTCTTCCACTCAGCCAGCCTGTCGGCGGCGCTCTTTAAAGCTGATGATGTTATGATCACCTCTACGGGAGTTATTGTAGGCTGCTCGAGATCGTCTAATCCACGTCCAATTATCTTCCCGACCGGAAGCTTAACCTTAGATATTCTGTAAAAGACTTTTTCCCCATTAAGGAACAGGCCTTCCTTAACAAGCCTCTCCACCAGCCTGTCCCTGGAGATCGATGTTTCAATCTCCTCGGATCTATAGGAAACCCTAACTACAACTACCTTGTGGAACCTTAGGGTATTATTCTGGGGGTAGTACTGTAGAGGGGATATAAGCAACACGAGGATTCTCAGCCCTCTAAACGTGGATTCATAAGTTCCAACGAGTATTGAGCTTGGATAGACCGTGAAGTTGTAGCTCGGAACAGGAGGTGTAGAGTAATTAATGTAGAATATCATCTGTGGCTTAGGCTTAGGTGCGATTGATTTATTGAGCCGTATATTCTCCGAGATTATTGACTTAATCTCGACGTTTAATTCACTGTAGGTGGGTGGTAGGGCTACGAGATACATCCTAATGGGAAGCATAGGCTCTCCTGTTGCCTCGGGATACGACGACCTATCCATGTATATGTATGAGAAATTGCCTCTAACGACTATAGTCGGCCTGGGAAACGTTACAGTAAATACCTCAACATTTAGGTTGTCGGCTGATGAATACGTTATAGTCATGATGCTAGCTACTAGTGCAACAATTACCATGAAAGATAAGTATTTTCTGCTTAGCATGAATTTTATTTTAATTAAGGGCTTATTTATAACTTACCAGCTAGTAATAACAACGCTATATCATTCGGCTGAGAATTAAATGCCATTGTAACTATTTTAGTGATTATAAATAGTTGCTTATGAAAAGAGAATCACCGCCTGCAACAAGTACGCCTACATGGCTCTTAATTTCGGAAATGGAAAGATCATGATCGCTAAACTTAACGGGATGTATTATATAACCTGACGTCATAGAAATGGTATATCACTAAGAATATTAAATACCGGGCTTATGTTATCTAAGTAGCTCCTTCTCAAGCTCTTCTATCTCCCTAATTATCTTCTTCTCTATCTCCTCCTCGGGAATGGGCTTCTTAGGTCTCTTCAGGTAGAGTATGAGGCCAATTACTATAATTATAGGAATTATTAGCAGCTCATACGGTATGCGCTCTTCCTCCTCTTCCTCCAGTCCTCCGCCCGGCGTTCCGCTTACCTCTATTTTTGAGGCTAATATTGGCAGTTTAACTGCTATAATGTGCTTTACCGAGAAAGTTTTTGATGCTTTAACCTCTGTCCCGTTGTAATATATTTCGATGCTTCTATTCAGCTCCTCTATCCTCTCGTTAGCTAGCTTCTCATACGCCTTTACAGTTCTATAGGTTTTATTAAGCTCCCTTATTCTCTCCTCCATGTAATCCAGCTTCGCACTTAGATTATAGGACATTTGATCCATCATCCTAAGGTATTCGTTCCTAATCATCCTAGCTAGTTTAAGATGCATTTCACCTGAGGATAGGAGTAGACTTGAGGCCTCCTCACCCGTCGCAACGGTTGATTCAAGCTGTCCTATAACCTGGTAAATGCTTTCCACGTTAGCTTCC
>QMRD01000066.1 GCA_003649225.1 Thermoprotei archaeon
AACGCCTATATCTATTGCAAGTATTAGCCTTGAATCCTTTATTTCAGCGATCTTATCAAGCTTCTCCAGACTCAATGAGCCCTCGTATTGAATTGAAAAACCCGTTTAAATTATTTACTCCTCCATGCTTTAATCGTAAATTACCTTAGTACCTATATGTTCACCCTCTATAACCTTTAGTATGTTAATTGGTGGCTGTCCATTTATGATGTATGTAGGTATTTTCGAACGCCTTAGAATCATTAGAGTTAAGTGATCTAATAGCTTATAGGTGCCAGGTAATCCTTCTTCCCTAATAAACTTATTATAGATCCAATTAATGGAGACCTCATTCAACTTTCTAGCCTTAGGATCGGTCTTAGGATCAGAAGTATAAACTCCATCAACATCGGTAGTTATTATAAGGATATCTGCACCTATTCCTTCAGCTAACAATGCTGCAACGGCTGTTGTTGATTGCCCGGGCTGTAGACCCCCCATCACCAGTATTTTCCCTAATTCAAAGAATCTTATAGCTTCATCTATGCTTTGTGGAACAACTTTAATGGCGCTATCACCTAAGACATGCTGTAGAATAGTTGCATTTATTCTGGTGGAGTATATACCGACTAGATCTATTATGGAATTGCTGAAGCCTAGGCTTCTACACGCTGAGATATATATCCTAGAGAGGTATCCGCCTCCGACGACAAGCCCGAACCTATGCTTACTAGCTGCCTCGGTTATGACATTAGCTAGTCTCTTTAGATAATCCACGTTCACCGGATTATCTTTATTTGATATTAAGTGCCCAGAAATCTTAACTACAACCTTCATGCCTATCTCACGTAGCCAAATCTATTCTAGTTAACCAATAGTATTCCCTTTGAAATAGCTTTTGTTAATTAATAGCAGAAGAAGGGAATGACGTTGCTTAGAAAATCCTAGAGAAAAAAATTATTCTGGTATTTTCTTTAGTTTGAATGGTTTCCAACCTAGGGATTTCCTAAATTCGTTTATGAGTTCTATGGATTTAAGCTTGTCTTCCTTACTCATTTTTCTAGTTCTTAGCACCGCTAAGAAAAGTATTCTTGTTCGCCTATGTATCGTTGCCCTAGATATGCCGTGCTCTAAATCCTCCTTTAGTTGATCTAATATTGCTTGTACCTCGCTTACTTCGCTTAATCCCTTCTCTCCAACATCCTTTACTTCTCTGCCTAGATACACCGTACCCTTAGGTACCACTACAAATTTTCCATTCTCGTAAGTCACTCTGCCCTTAATTAATGCATCGTAGTAGGCATAGTTATTGCTCCACTCAGGATTCCTCTTATGTAGCTCTTCTAAAACTATATTTCTGATATCATCGGTAGTCATTCCATCCTTTACTTTCTTCTCTACTTCATCGGCTATTTCTCTTGCAACATCTATTGGGGCACCAGAATTATAGCAGCTTACAACTACCTTTTCCTTTATAAACTCTTCCTCTGTACCGTCTCGTTTTATGATTTTTACCTTCTTTTTAGCTTCGCTCATTGCTCTTGTGACCTCCCCCTATAGTTCTCTATCAGTCCATCTACTCTATTTATTAGCTCCTCAGCGATGTTTGCTAGATTTGCTCCCAGTTCTGTCAAGACTACAACATTGCTTTGGATGGAGACTAAACCTAGGTTCTCCATCTTCCTTAGGAAATCCTTGAAACTCTTGTAGCTCGGCCTCGGCCCGAATCCTATTACGTTCATCATTAAATCATAGATCTTCGTTTTCTCCTTGTTTTTCAGCACCAGCAATATTGGTATTCCCCACCTTGATTGAATAATTTTATAGTAGTCCTCATTCTTTCTAAACTTCTCCCATAGACTGTACATAATTTCACCTGTTATAATAATTTTTTGAATAACTGTTTTTCGAACAATTGTCGTTATATCGATATCTATTATATTTACTTTACATATTTAAATTTTACTCCCTACTTATATTTGGTTTTTAGCTTAAATCTTTTCATTTTTTCAAGTCTTTCAGCAATGTACATTTTCTCTAGACGCCAGAGTATCTGAATTATTTTGTTTTCATCACATCTTTCTAAATATTTTTTTACCCTATTTAATGGGATACCTGAAGCTATAGCTAAAACTACAGGAAAACCGTACTCTATATATAGTTTGCTCACCTTCTCTAATTGTTTGCATACTCTAGGAGGTTTTTCAGATGAACACCTAGCTAATATATCAATTATCTCTTCTTCCGCTTTACGTGAAAAGGATAACCTTCTGGAGGTGCAAATAGGGCAGATTTTTAGTTTTTTGGCTTCATATACATGTATCTCCTTAACGTATTCTAGACAATTTAAACATGCCACCGTTACTATTTCAGCATATAGCTTGGCTCTATATGCCTGAATCGCAGCTAGGAAACGCCTTTCCGCCGGAGCTGGTTCTAATGCCTCAAGAGAATATTTCATCGAGCTTCTAAGAAGAGGAGTAGGGCCATTTATTAATGTAATTTTTATTTCACCGTTGCGTATTTTCCTGGCTATTTCTGTTGCTGCCTCTATGTTGAGGTCGTGATTTAGGACCTCCTTTATGGCTTCGTTAAAGGCTGGCGTATCCTTTAAGCTCTCCACTAGATAATTCATTAATTGTTTCGTTAATTTAACTCCCTCCTCAATTATCCCCATCCTCTTTGCTATTTGAAATAGTCTCCATCTAAAGAGTCTACCTTCAACCACGGCTCTCTGCACGATAATTCGAAATTGCTCAGGAGAAATATCTTTAAGAATTTTCACTACTTCCTCTGCTATGGGAAAATCGCATTTTATTATTATCCCGTAGGGTTTCTCTCTTAGGGCAAGTGAAATTCCTAGTTTTTCTCGTAGCTTGTAAGATAAGTATTTAGAGAGAGTTCTATTTACTCTTGTACCGAAATGCATGTGTATATATACGATTTTATCATTAGCCGACTCCACTAGTACTAGCTTATCAGAGGGGACCGGTAGACCGTTTAACGCCATCCTGTATACATCTTCTAATGCTTTTTCTATCTCCGAGGAATTAGAAAGTAATTTCTTAGAAAGATTTTCAGCTATCTGTTTCAATTTTATTACTTTAGATAATTTCTCGACCTCCCCTCTTATTTTACCGACGCTTAAAGCAACCTCTAGTGGAACCGGAATTTCTTCGCCTATCCAGCTTGGTATAGCTCCTAGATAGTCCTCTTCAGGAACTACATGTATTTTTTCATCATTAATTCGAACAATACGCCAAGGTCTTCCTGCCATTATGAACTTTACTCCAGGTGTACAGTACTCTGATACAAAAAATTCATCCAGTACTCCTATGGGCATTTTCTCATTATCATCGACTACTAAATATTGTTTAACCTCGGGTATCATTGAAAGATTTTCGAAAAAGAACCTATAGGATCTGGATCCATTAAGCAGTATCTTACTTTCATCCGGGGTTAAGCGTATTAAACCTATTTGTTCCATAAACCTCAGTAGCTGAAAATACTCATTTATACTTAGGTTTCTATATGGATAAACTTTCTTGATAATCGAGTAGATCTTGTAGGTATTATTCGTAAGTCCGGAGATTAAGAAGCCTATTATTTCATGTGTAAGGACATCTAGGGGTTTATCGTAGAAAAGCGGTTTTTCGAGCTTGCCTTCGTATAAGCGTTTTATAAGGACTAGTGCTTCAAGAGCATCATCCGTATTTTGTGCTATGATTACTCCCTTGCTTATGCCTCCGAGATAATGCCCACTTCTACCTACTCTCTGAATTAATCTAGTAACTTGATGAGGCGAACCATATTGTATAACCATATCGATATGTCCTACATCTATCCCTAGCTCTAGGGACGATGTACATATTATCCCCTTTATTTCTCCCGATTTCAGTAGTCTCTCCGCTCTGTATCTTTCTTCAGCTGAGAGGGATCCATGATGTATGTATATTGGAAACTTGTAGTCTATGATCCTAAATCTGCTGGCCAGTAGCTCGGCTGTCGGCCGCGTGTTGGTAAATATTAATACGCTTCTACATTTACTCATTATCTCTTTTATTCTTCTTATCCTAGCCATTACCTCCGGATAGAGAAAGAATGCGTCTGCTTGCTTAATATCCTGAGTATTCGGTAGCGGGTAGTTCATTTCCACGCTAAATCTTTTAGCTACATCGACATAGACTATCTCACAGTCTCTCCCTTCTCCTACTAGAAACTTGGCCACCTCTCGCGGGCTACCTATTGTTGCCGATAATCCTATTATTTGAAAATTTCTGCCCAGAAATGCTCTCAATTTCTCAAGCAATATGGATAACTGAACACCCCTCCTACTGACTACCAGCTCATGAACCTCATCAACTATAACCCATTTTACTCCCATCAAATGCTTCCTCAAAACCTTGCCTATGAGTAATAGTTGTAGAGTTTCAGGCGTAGTCACGATAACATCTGGAGGAACTAATGCTTGAAGCCTCCTTTCAGACGGAGAAGTATCCCCATGACGTACGCTAACTCTAAAATCTAGCTTATTAAACCACCATTCAATCCTATATACTATGTCTCTATTAAGCGCCCTCAAGGGGGTTATGTAGAGAACTTTAATATACCTGCCTCTCTCCTCAGATAACATCATGTTCAGTATAGGTATTATTGCCGCCTCTGTTTTTCCGGAGCCGGTTGGAGCAATTATGAGAACATTTTTGCCCTCCAGTATTAGGGGTATAGCTTTCTCCTGTGGAGGTGTTAACTTTGTAAATCCCCTTTCCTTAATTAGCTCCAATATATATGGATGAAGCATTGAACTCATAATGAATACCTATTCTAGGCTCAGTCTATATTTGTACAACTTTTCTTAATAAGGATAACCTCAACGATCATGTTTTAATACATTTTATCATAGCTACCATAATGTAGATAGGTACTATAATATTGTGAAGAAATGATGAAATAGTGAGATAAAGTGAGATATATATTAAGTATAGAAGTGAATTGGATAGTACTCCGACATAAATTATTAGATATGCTAAAATTTCCGATGAAATAGCTACATGAGCTTGTCTCTTCATAAGCGTTGTGTTAAAAAGCTCTAATTTCAAATCTTTATGTTCATTATTAAATGCCTCAATTACATACGCTATTACTAGCCCAAACGATAATCCCGATAGAGTTCCAGTTAATAACCTTATCTCATTTGTACTTTCTCTTAATCCATATAGTTGAGTTATTCCATCAATTGCCAGCGGAACATTAAATAGAATTAATGATAATAAACATATACATTGGTTCTCCTTCCTCATAAATAATAAGTGAAAAAGATAGCCTAATAATAGCCCGATATGGATGGCTGTGCACCTAGCGCAAAGCGGCATTTTAAATCCTGCAATAAAGAAACTTCTGGATG
>QMRD01000067.1 GCA_003649225.1 Thermoprotei archaeon
ATGAAGTGAAGAGGGATTATGAGAGAGGTAGAATACATCCACTGGATTTAAAGGAGAGCGTAACGAAATACCTTATAGAGATACTTAAGCCTGTAAGGGAGTACTTCGAGAAGAATGCAAGCGCTAGACGTACGCTCGAATTCATAAAGAGCGTGAAGATAACAAGGTGATTTCTTGAATAAGGAGAGAATAAGGGAGCTAGCATACAAGTACGCTCTATTAAACGCCTTTCTACATAATGGGAAGGCTGTAGCTAAGGCAGTATTAGGCAAAATTATAGCAGAGGATCCCGAGCTAAAGAGGCGAATTCCCGAGGTTATACAAGTAATTGAGGAGGTTGTTAAGGAAGTAAACAAGCTTAGCTTAAAAGAGCAGGAGAAAATATTGTCGGAGCGCTATCCTGAGCTCCTAGGGAAAAAGCCTTCCGTAGAGGAGAAAAAGCTACCGCCCTTGCCGAACGTGGATAAGTATAAGCAGGTTGTTACACGTTTTGCTCCCAACCCCGATTTCGTCCTCCATATAGGGAACGCCAGACCAGCAATATTAAGCTATGAGTATGCGAGAATGTATAAGGGTAAATTCATACTTAGATTTGAAGATACAGATCCCAAGACTAAAAGCCCTAAGCTTGAATACTACGACTTAATTAAGGATGACTTAAGGTGGCTTGGATTAAAGTGGGATGAGGAGTATATACAGTCGAAGAGAATGGAGATCTATTACGATTATGGACGGAAGCTACTGGAGCTCGGTAAGGCCTACATTTGCACTCATTCAAGTAGCGAAATAAGGGAGATGAGAAAAAAGGGCGTTAGATGTGAATGTGCCGCCTTAAGCATAGAGGATAGACTTGAGATGTGGGATAAAATGCTCGAGGGAGCGTATGGCGAGGGAGAAGCAGTATACAGGGTGATTACCGACCCCAAGCATCCGGATCCATCCGTTAGGGATTGGATAGCATTTAGGATAATAGATACAGATAGTTATCCACATCCAATAGTAGGCTCTAAATATGTGGTATGGCCAACGTATAACTTCGCATGCGGCGTAGATGATCATTTAATGGGGGTTACCCACATACTTAGAGCGAAAGAGCACATGGCTAACACCGTAAAGCAGAAGTTCATCTACAAACACTTCGGATGGCGGTATCCTGAAGCTATACATTTTGGAAGACTAAAGCTAGAAGGCTTCGTATTAAGTAAGTCTAGAATAAGAGCTGGACTGGAAAGAGGGGAATACACTGGTGTGGATGATCCCAGGCTTGGCACACTGCAGGCGCTGAAGAGAAGGGGATTTACCCCCAAGAGCATATGGAGCCTAATACTAGACGTCGGTATAAAGCCGTCATCTGCTGTAATTAGCTTCGAGAATTTAAGCGCGTTAAACCGTAAAATCATAGAGCCTAAGGCAAACAGGTACATGTTCGTATATGATTATAAGGAGGCAAGGATAGTTGGCGTTGCAAAACCTCTGACAGCTCACGTTCCGTATCATCCGTCATTCCCGGAGAGAGGCTATAGGGAATATAAGCTAACGCCCGAGAATGGCGCCATTTCTCTCTATATTTCGGGATCCGATTTCAATAGCTTGAAGGAAGGAGGTAACGTAAGGCTCCTCGGGCTAGCGAACTTCAGAATTCTAAAGAAAAGTACTGAATCCCTTACACTCGAAATTGTTGGACTTAGCCTAGATGAGGCGAAGGAAGGCAAGTATCCAATAATACAATGGATTTCTCCAGCTTTCTCGGTGGACGTTGAGGTCTTAAGACCCTATCCATCTAAACTGGAGAAAATCAGAGGATTGGGTGAACGCGAATTAGCTAGGGTAGAACCCGGGCTGGTAGTTCAATTCATAAGATTCGGATTTGTAAAGATAGAGGAGGTAAACGCCAATAAGGTACTTGCAGTATACACTCATGATTAGCTATTTCTCCTCGCTTAAGTTAAACGGTTTACCGTTTTTGAGTATTTCCTCAGGAATCTTCTCCTTAAACTTCCTCAGAAACTCTATGTCTTTATCCCTATCCCTAAGTTCATCTGGTAGGAGAACGGGGATTTCCTCCATTATAGGGTACCATCTCATGCATTTTTCACATATCAGCACACCATATTCAACTTCAAACTTTATGCATTCGTTGCAGTCGGCTTCTCCCTCCTCCAAATCTTTGACGAACTTTTCCCTGTACTGACAATAATACTCGCACACCGGTATCTTTCCGAACTCTATTTTACGCTCCGGATACTTGCGTCTGGTAAAGACTATTAGCTTTAGGGGAGAGTGTCTACAGTAGGGACATGCAAGTATATCCAACAGCCTATATTTCATGCAACCACCTTTTCTCCTATGGATGCGATAAATATAAAACTATTCTCTTAAGATCGTTTCGCATTATCGAGAATATTTATTAAATACCTGAGTAGTCTTCAGTATGGGGATGATTAGGAACTCGGGTTCTGAAGGATGAGGAATAGACAGTATGATGACCTTTTGTGATGAGGATGGGAAGAGCCGAGCAGTGAGGAAACTGTCTCACACTGATATACTGTCATGATCCCTATAGGAAGATTTAATAGAAAGATTGTAGATGTGTTCATAGCAAAAGGTGTTTACATGAATCGTGCTCGTGGTGCCCGTGGAGTAGCGTTGTTTCGGGTAGATAAGGATGTAGATCTTACTCTCCTCGACCTTGAGCTTATCGGACTATACTTAATTCGTAGTCCCTTTAGAGGTAAACACTATAGGCTACTTAGGGCTCTTAAGGAGCTTGAGGATATAAAGCCTGAGTTAAAAGATCTAACATACAATTTATCCCTAATGCAGTATAAGGCGGTTATTCTTGTCTGTAAATTCTACTATGATAGATTAAGTGAGGATATCATTAAATACGTAGCCTTTGTCTCTCAAAATCCTGGCATACTAACAAGGGTTTCTAAGGAGCTAGTTAAGATAGGATGGAAAAGGGAGTTTATTCTTGATATAGTTCCTGTCAAACGTAGGAAACTTACCGGAAGATTTAGATATTAGTTTACATAATTGTATTTGAACTAATTTTCTTCTGGTGATACTATGGGGCTACTTGACAAGATAGAGCCCAAAACCGAGGGACAAAGGAAGCTCGTCACAGCCCTAAAGAACCCTAACATCGAGATAGTTGGCGTCTTTGGTCCCACGGGAACGGGTAAAAGCCTCCTTTCAACAGCCTACGGCATCGATTCGGTAATGGACGGCACGTACGATAGATTCATCATCTTCAGGCCCGTAATCGACGTAACTAAAGGAGTTGAGCTTACACCGATAGAGCTTGGAGACCTCTACTACAGGGTTGCAGCAGAATACTTAAACGATCTACTTCATGGATACATAAGTGGCAGCGAGTTAGGGAAGCTATTAGAATCCAAGAGAATTCTAATAGCGGATCCCCACTTCCTGAGAGGAAGAACATTCGACAATACGGTTATCCTATTTGATGACGTCCAAAATGCCTCTCCGGAGAACGTCTGCGAAACGATAATGAGGGTGGGATATAACTCAAAGCTAATAATTGCCGGCGACCCCATATTCCAAAGCGTATCCAATCAAGAGGTGAACGTTGGCTCGCTAATAAGGGAAATACTTTTGGGTGAAGATAAAACAGTTGTGGTAGACCTAGGATTAAAGGATATTGTTAGGCCTGGAGCCAAACGTGGATTAAGGCTGGCTCTAGAGCTTAGGATGAGGAAGCGGAGCCTAAGCGATATTGAATCAAAAATATTGAATTCCGCCAGGGTACATTCGCCAGATGCAGACGTAATAACTGTTGTTGAGTTTAAGGATAAGAAGGAGGAGCTGAATATAACCAGTGAAAATGCCCCGGATGCATTGATAATCTCTAAGGAAGGCTATCTAGGTAGGCTTGTCGGAAGGGGCGGAGAGAGGATACAGGCGATAGAGAAGGACTTGGGAATGAAGATTAGGTGCGTAGAGCTAACATCCAGCCTAAAGGACATCGTAACGGCTGTCCATCCGGTTGGATGGATAGGAAAGCATATAGTCGACGTAGACTTTGCCGGTCCCTCGCTACAAGTATCCGTTATATCCGATGCACTAGGGGCCTTTATCGGACAAAAGGGTATGTACATAAGGTTGCTCGATCATGTCTTTAATAAACTGATGGGTATAGGGGTTATCGTAAGTACAGTTGAAGCTAAGCGTAAAGCTAGGAGAAGGAAAAGATAATGTCGCTATCAAGGAGAAGAATAGATGTTCTAATAGTTGCCGAGAAGCCTAAAGTAGCCTACGCCTTTGCTAAATACCTAGCTGAATCCAGCATTAAAAGCGAGAAGGTGTATGGAGTCAACGTGTATCTTTTCGCTAGGGAAGGTAAGGTATGGGCATCCATAGGGCTGAGCGGACACCTAATGAACTACGATTTTCCCCAGGAGTACAACAGATGGAAGTCCATAAATCCTAGAGATCTCTTTAAAATAGATCCAATTAAAGTAGTTAGAAGGGAATGCGTAAAGTACGTTTTAGCTTTAAGAGAGCTGGCGAAATACTCCAGTCTCGTAATACTTGCACTGGACGCTGATGCTGAGGGAGAAAGCATAACATTTGAAGTAATGGAGGTCATTAGGAAGGCTAATCCGTACGTAAC
Organism: Thermoprotei archaeon; assembly: GCA_003649225.1. Lineage (GTDB taxonomy): Archaea > Thermoproteota > Thermoprotei > Thermofilales > B9-G17 > B9-G17. Next base: position 4,637 of record QMRD01000067.1, read on the forward strand.
CTTCCGCAGAGCGTGGTTTTGCGCCATCACAAAGAGGGATATACTAAATGCAATAAAGAACCTCATTGACCCTAATCCTAGGCTTGCGAATAAGAGCTTCGCCAGAATGATCGTTGACTTAACTATAGGGGCAGCTTTCACTAGGGCATTAACTTTGGCCGTTGAAAGGGAGAGGCGAAACATATTTCCGAGAGGGAAATTTCTAAGCTATGGCCCCTGCCAATCCCCAGTATTATACCTGGTTGTAAAGAGGGCTTGGGAGAGGGAGGAATTCAGGAAGAAGAAATACTATGTTATAGAGGCTTACGCGTTAATCAATGGAGTAAAAATTAAGCTACAGTACGAGAAGGGTAGAATTGATGATAAAAAGGAGGCGCTACAGCTTTTCAATAAAGTTAAAGAGGTAAAGGTAGGGGCTGTTGAAGAGTACAAGGTAAGTGAAAAACTAGTTAAGCCCCCTGAGCCTCTTAACACTATAGAAATGGAGAGGAAAGCCAGCCTATACCTCAATATAAGGCCTAAGGACGCGCTAGATATAGCTGAGGAGCTCTATAGAGATGGTTTAATATCGTATCCGAGAACGGAGACAACGATATATCCTCCAACGCTAAATCTTAGAGAAATCGTATAC
>QMRD01000068.1 GCA_003649225.1 Thermoprotei archaeon
AACATTACGTGCTACAAAGCGTGTAATACAGGCTAGGAATAACTTCATAATTGGCGTTACATCGAACGGAGAGTTAGAGCGTATGCTTAATAGAAAAAATTATCCTGTCATTAAAATTCCTACAGGATACCCTCCTCGATGCGCTATATCATATCTTACCATGCCGTTGATCGTTACATTAAGTACGCTAAGTCGTATAGATATGGATGAAGACATAAAGTACACGTATAATCAACTGATTAAAATGAGGGAAAATATTAGGAGGGAAGTTCGGGAGAACAAAAACTTAGCGAAGGCGTATGCTAAGAAAATCTTGAGAAAAATTCCTCTAATTTATTCGTATAGGCCTTACTGCTCAGTAGCAGTGCGATTTAAGGATCAATTAAATGAAAATAGTAAGATGCTGGCTAAATTTGATCATATTCCTGAAATGAATCACAACGACATAATGCTTTTCGAGGCCATACAGATAGAGAAGGAAAAAGTACTAGTGGCTATTTTGAGAGGAAGTGAGGAAGATTTAGATGTAAGAGCAAGGATAGATTATCTTAAGAGGATCCTCGAAAAGGAGAATATCGACTTTATAGAAATCAGCGTTAAATCTGGGAAAAGGCTTAGCGAAATATTTGAGATGATCTATTTAACTGACCTCATCTCCTACTACTTAGCTATTTATAGAAGTATTGACCCAACTCCAGTGCATCTAATATCAGATTTAAAGAAGTATCTGGCACAAGTCAGACAAAAGTTAGGCATAGAAGAACAATAACCTTAAAGCAAAGGCGTAATTCCCATCACCTGTCTATGGTATGTTGCCGATAATTCCATTACCTCAGCCTTGACGATATTCTTCGCTTTTTTTACTTCATCTATTAGGTCTATGCTTGTATAGACTCTTTTATTTTCTACTTTAAATAAACTTCTAGGAAGCTTGAGTTGTCTTATAAAAGCTTCGGCATCCCTATGGGTTTTAAACTTTACTGATAGATATAATATAGTTCCTTCATCCGTTAATTTCTCGTATGGCTTAACCATATTTATACCTCTTCTAAAATACCTGAGTTTAGTCTGCACCTTATCCTTTGATAATGCCGAGCAAAAGTGTATAGTCATATTGATGTTTTTACAGGATGCCCACTTCAAAACATTTAATGCCGTTTCTCTACTTCCTTCAGCTGCAGTATACGAGTCGCTTCTTAAACTGTATCCTCTAGCCATTAGACTGTAAGAATTTGTCTCGGTAAATTCGAGCTCGTTTAAATTGATAAAGTCGATGCCGATTTTATCTAATTTCAATATTAGCTTTTTAATTCTACTTTCCTCCCCTGGTAATGCTGGTATTTCAATTCCAACTCTAGCCGTTTCCGGCTTATTTTTTGCGACCTCCTCTATAAACTCAAAGTTTATTTCCCCCAGTATGTATGGATGCATTCTCAATTCATCTAATCCTTCCTCGAAGAGTCTAATTATTCGATTAACAGATCCACGCGTTTCAGAGGTATACATGTGAATATGATGCTCTTCACCAAATGTGTTCTTAATTAGCCTGATATACTTTATCGTCCTTTCAAGTACTAGTAAAGGTTCTCCTCCCGTTATCCCAGTACCTCGAGCATCCATCATCATCATCTCCTCAATTATGTCGTCTTCTTTTGCTATGGGACGTTCATTTATGAACTGAATATCCCTAAATCTTCTATCAAATCCTAATGGACAGTAAAAACATCTTCTTGGACAAAGGCCTGTTACAAACAGTACGGCCTTAGCTCCTCTTAGACAAAGCTTACATCCCTGCGGAAGCTCGCCATAAACTATGTTAGCTGAACCCACCTTTTTATACATTATTGACACCAATAGAAAACGATAAATAAATATTTAGGTACTTAGCTAAGAAGAATATTGGTGTTATAAATGATATTTCCTGTAAGATGCTTTACCTGTGGTGCAGTAATAGGACATCTATGGGAAGAGTATATTCGACGTGTTAAGAAAGGAGAAAACGCTGGAAAGGTTCTCGACGACTTGGGCGTGAAGAGATACTGTTGCAGAAGGATGTTTTTATCTCACGTAGAACTAATAGACGGAATACTGGAGTATGAAAGAATAAGAGCGAAAGCCGGAGAAGAGACTTATCGATAGCTTTTCTGTCTTTTTGCTCTTGCAGATCTTCCTCTAGGTTTCTTAGGCTCTGTCTGTCTCGGATCCTCCACTAGAAGATGCCTATCATACTTTAGAAATAATTGTCTTAGTTCCTCGGATTTTGTCCATAAGACTAAGCCTCGAGCGATAGCTGTCCTTATGGCGGACGCTTGCCCCATAACTCCTCCTCCCCTAGCGCTAGCTTCAATATCTATCTTATTAACTATCTTCTCTCCAGCTAAGAGTAGAGGCTCCATAATCTTCCATCTGGCAAGCTCTGGCTGATATATCTCTAATGGTATGCCATTTATCCTAACCCTTCCCTTACCCTCTCTAATTATAACTCTAGCCCTAGCCATCTTCCTTCTAGTAGATGTAAGTACTATTTTAGGCATTCCTGCGCCACCCCATTTCATACGCTATTTCCTCTAACGTTAAATATTCCGTCTTTAAAAAATCCTTCTTCGCCTCGGGCACCTCTAGATACTCGACGTTGGCGTACTCCTCAGGTACCCCTATATACACTTTAAGGTTTTTAAGAGCTATTCTCCCCTTCTCCTTCTTATAGGGTAACATTCCCCTAACCGTTCTCTTGAACACTCTATCCGGCCGCTTAGGAATCTTAGGTCCTCTCTTCTCTGGGTTATAGTATGTTCTCCATCTTAATCTACGTTTATACCTTTCTATTATCTCACGTTTCCTTCCAGTGACTATGGCTTTCTCAGCATTCACAACTACTATTTTATCGCCTGAAAGCAACCTCTTTGCTATATATGAAGCCAATCTACCTAAAATACATCCCTCAGCATTTATCACATACACCTTATTAGACGACATCCCCCTCGACCTCTAATATAAAATTTTTACATTACTACCTTTGGGATTTATCTCTACAAGCTCATCTATTCTGAGACATTTTCCTCCAGCTTTTTCTATTTTCTCTTTAGCCTTCTCTGAGAACTTCCAAGCGGCAACATAAACCTTGTGATCTAGAATACCTGATCCGAGAACCTTGCCCGGAATCACTACATAGTCTCCATCTTTAGTGTACCTGTTTATTCTGCTTATATTAACTTCAATGCGCTTCCTAGTCGGCGCCAGGAGTTTCTCGGAAACAACCCTCCATATTTTAGCTCCATGAATTCTAGATGCCTTTCGTAAGTATGCCGCCAGTAATCTTAAGTTTACGTCTGTCGGCCCGGTTCTCTTCATTCTTTCACCCTATACTCCACTTCCTCCATAAACTTCCTCGCCTTATTAATTAAGATTTCTAATGCTTTAACTAAAATAGCCTTCGGAGGTAAGGCACCAGTCGTTTCAAACGAGAAAATAAATGTTGTATCATCCCAGGATACTTCAATAGCGCCATATTCACAGGCTCTTTCACACGCCCTGCACATACTACATTCAAGCAGATTTTCCACAGTTAGCTTTCCATTGCTTATTTTAAGCACTTTTTTCGGACAGACCTCGATACACCTTTCACATAACGTGCACTTATCCTCATGAATTATAATTTGAGGATAGTACTTGTAGGCAACGGCGGCTACAGGCTGCCATTTGGCATGATCCTTCCCCCTACCTAACCTGGCTATTAACTCGGCCGAAATCTTCTGTCCCTTCTCAAGCTTAACTATTGGAATATTATCATATACAGGAACAACTGAGGGATCGGTGACTGGCTTTATATGTCCTGAATATACGGTCATGGGTCCATCTACAGCCTCCACCTCAAGCCTTAAAATAACGTCACCTTTCGATAATAATCCGCTTCCTTCTTCATAAAGCTCATAAAGTGAAGGATCCGTTTTAAGCGGAATTAAACCCAGCCTATGCGCCAGAACTTCATCTGGAAGAACAGATGAGTTCTCAAATATTATGACCTCATCTATCGCCATAACAGGAACTTCGGCAAGAATAGTCCTTCTAATTGCATTTGCAATTGTGGGATTTATTCCACTTATAATGAACCTTATCCTATTATTTTCTAGGCTAAGTAGCTTAAATTCCGGTTTAATTTCCAACAACTTCTTCCCCTATCGTATAGGCTTCTGTTTTTTGCCCAAGAGTAGTGCCTTCAGAGATACGCCGTTAACTTTTATGACTTTATACCTCACTCCTGGAAGGTCACCATAGGCTCTTCCTTCAGGACCTCCTATGCCTTCTATTATGACTTCGTCATGCTCATCAACGAAGTTTAATGAACCGTCTCCAGGAAGGAATGCAGTAACCTGTTTTCCATTCTTAATTAGCTGTACTCTCACGCATTTTCTTACAGCGCTGTTGGGCTGTCTACTTTCTATTCCAACTTTTTCGATTACTATGCCGCGCGCCATAGGTGCTCCTTCTAATGGATCAGCCTTTACATCTAGACCTAACATTTTCCTCTTGTAGTAAATATCACTCCATCTAAACTTCTTCCTCTTTCTCCTGAGCTTCCTTGCTGCGAAGAGTCCCTTAGGTGACTTAGAACCGGGCATACTATCACCTGATTAAATGCTAGGTGATTAAGTATGTGGCTTATTATAAATTTTTCCTATACAATGGTTACCCAGTCCACATCAAAGTATCTCTTAGCTAAAATTCTTGCTCTCGAAATGTTTTTTCCATCTTTGCCTATAGCTATGCCTTTCTCGCTTGCTGGTACTGTAACTATGACGACCTTCCTTCCGTTCGAAGTCTTAGTTAGTTTTACGCTACTAATTTTTGCCGGAAAAAGCGACTTCCTTATTAAATCCTCCAATGTCTCCGCGTACTCTACCACTTCAATGCTTTTACCAATCAATTTATTTAATCTCTTTATATTTATACCATTTTTCCCCACAGCTTTCCCGACCTGTCCTTCCTTTACTAGAAATATTATTCTCCCCCTACTATTATCGATTACACAGTCCTTAACGACGACTCCCGTTAGACTTTCAAAAAGCGAAATATACCTCATCTCCTCCTCGGTTATCTTTACGGGCATAATATCACCCTATTCCTCTTCTTCCTTCTCAACTAGAGCCATAATATCGCTTTCACCTGGGTCTAATATACAGAGTGAAGCTACCATGAATGGTTTTCCACATATTGCCCCCAAATCCCAGCTCGTTCCCGGAAATAT
>QMRD01000069.1 GCA_003649225.1 Thermoprotei archaeon
GCTACATAATCCCACGCCCTCCCATCCAAACAGCATCTGAATAAGGTTCTCTGAAAGTACTAGTAATAGCATGTTTCCTATGAAGAAGTTCATGAAGAACCAGTACCTCGTTAAGCCTGGATCGCCGTGCATGTAGTCGAGCGAGTATACCATTATTAGGAAGCTGATGATCGCAACTATGTTAGCCATTATAATGCTCAATGGATCCACCAATACCCCGACCTTAAGATCCGATAATATAGGTGTGTCAAGCCTTATCCAAGTATAGGATTTATGTAGCGGCCACTTATTTTCAGTAAACAACAGCGGTAAGAGCGTTATTGTGGAGATTGCAGCTAGCATCGAGAAAAATACCGCTAAGTAATCCCTAAGCTTACTATTTATCTTCGCTGCAATTGGCGTGAGTAGCGCGCCTAAAAGGGGGAATATCCAGCTTAACCAGGCTGAAATCTCCCAATACTCCATCACACACCACCTATAGCTTCAGGTTTATGGAGATAACCTATAAGCGCCTCAACAGGTCCACTAATTAGGTCTAGAACCGGAGCTATAAACAGCGTTAGCAGTATGCATATACAGGCCAAAATAGCAACAGGGATTACCATCGACGGGCTAACCTCCCTTATCTTTGACAGCTGTTCTCCGGGTTTTCTTAGCGTTATTCTCTGAAGTAGCCAGAGGTAATAGCCAGCCGCCACTAGAATATTTACGACGAATACGATGGTTGAGGTATGTAGTAGGGTATCCTTAGGATGCGATAACATTGCTATAATTATGAAGAACTTACTCCAGAACCCACTCATCGGTGGAACGCCTGCTAGGTTTAGGAGACCTACCGAAAACGATACAGCTGATACGGGCATTTTACGGCCGATACCCTCCAGCTTAGCAATATTCCTGGTTTTAGCCTGCTTTATAAAACATCCAGCGCCGAGGAAGAGAAGTCCCTTACCGACAGCGTGGTTTAACACGTGGAATAGTGAACCCAGTAGAGCGAGGGAAACGGCAGCAATATCGCTTGGGTAGAAGTGCGCTATATATGTGGATACGCCCAGTCCAAGTATGATGTAGCCCATGTTAGCTATGCTCGAGTACGCTAGAAACCTCTTTATGTCCTTCTGCAGTATCACCATAATGTTTGCAACACTCATGGTAAGAAGGCCGAATAATATGAGTATATGCCCGTAAAGGAATTCTGTCGGGAAGAAAACGGCGTATAGCGACCTAAATATTACGTATGCTCCTGTCTTAATGACCACCCCAGAGAGCATAGCACTTATGGAGCTTGGAGCAGCGGGATGAGCATCCGGAAGCCATGTATGAAACGGTACAATGGCGGCAGTAACGCCAAATCCAGCTATGATCATAGCTATAATGAAGTACAGCGTAGATGTAGAGATAGATTCTGCACCTGAGGATATTATCTGTGAAAGCTCCGAGAAGTTTAGGGTTCCAGCTATCCCGTAGAGAAGCGATATGCTGTATAGAGCTATGAGCGATCCAATAGTACTCATAACTAGGTACTTAAATCCGGCCTCAACCGCCTCCCACCTATGCTTTCTGAACGAAACCAGAGTATAGGATGATATACACATTAGTTCCCAGAAGACATAGAGTGTGAAGAGGTCGTTAGCCATCGTTACTCCTATCATGCCAGCGACGAGGGTTAAGAGTAGTGCATAGTATTCATCGAGCCCCGTTTCTCCACTCATGTAGCCTACCGAATATATAGACACCATTAAGCCGAGGAAACTGAATATTAACGACATATAGGCGCTGAAGCTATCTATCCTAATCTCAATCGAGGCCCAGGATGGCTCCAGCTTCACAGCATAGTATAGAGGAAGTTTCCCGGAGTATATGAGATAGCTGAAGTAGCAGGTAGTGACTAGGAAAGCTAGAATTGCCCATGCATCGCGTATCTTTTCAAATCTTATTTTTCTGGAAAACATACCAACTAGCGGCGTAGCTACGCTACCTCCTAAAAGTGTAAGTAATGGTAACATGGGATTCATATGCTACCACCTCAACCTCCTAAGCTTTCTAGTATCGAGGGTCTTATAGTGCCTATAGACATTAATTAAAATAGATAGGGAGACTGCAGCCACAGCGGCTCCAATGGCTATAGATACTATAGCCATCTCCTGAGCCAATGGCTCCACCGAGTTTTCCATGAGCCCCATTGCCAGGATATTCAGGTTTACTCCTATTGTAATTATCTCAATTCCAATGACTATCTTAAGCAGGTTTCTCTTAGAGGCTATACAGTAGAATCCTATCAAAATCATTACTAACGCTACATTTGCATAAAACACCTGAAGGAACACTATCCCTCACCCCCCTCTACCACAACCTCCTCCTCGGCCTCCTCCACCTTTTCCTCCCTAAAGAGGGCAGACAATGCGGTAGCTGTTGCAAAGAGCATGAAGGCCTGAATTGCGACGTCAACCCACCTATTAGTCCATATAAAGTAGGTCTTCTCCTCGAATTTGAATTCAATGCTATAGCCTACCCTAGATATCCTAAATATATCCGGATTTATAGCTACGACGTATATCAACAGTAGTGCTAGCAGAATTCCGGCAACTACCTCTTCAGCCTTCACTCTTCTCACCACCTCTCACATGCATAAATGCTAGAAGAAGAACTGTAACTCCGCCAGCATACACGGAAAGCTGGAAGACGGCAACGTAAGGAGCTCCCATAAGGTAGAATACCACTGAAACAAAGATGTTCATTACTGCAAACGCTAGGATAGATTTTAGCAAATCCTTTAGCTCGACGGTTATTAATGCAAATATTATCGTTAAAACCGAGAATAAATAGTGAAATATAACCATATCCATCTACTTCACCACCAGGGTTTTCTTATCAAAAGCTATATTCTCAAAAATATCAGACATTTCAATAGCCTTCCTCGGGCAGTTTTCGGCGCACTGGCCACAGTATATGCACCTGTAGATGTGGAATACAGGCCTCAATCCTTTCTCGTCCTTAACCATTTCGATGGCTCTAGCTGGACAGACCATGAAGCATATTCTACATCCTATACACTTATCCCTATGGAATACTATCCTGCCCCTAAATCCCTCCGGGAGATGTACCAGTTCTCTCTCCTTAAAGGGGTAAAGTATGGTGGCGCGTTTCCTAAACAGGTTCCTGTAGACTTCACTCACCATAAATCCGGGCTTGGGCATCAGTATATCACCCTCGCTAGGAGCACGGATATTAGAGCTAGGGGTATGAGGTACTTCCAGGATATGTTAATCATCTGGTCAATCCTTATTCTAGCAAATATAGCCCTTAAAGTAGTGAGAATCAGTAGGATCACTATAGACTTTAACACAAAGTACAGTGTATATAGTAGTGGCTCTAGTCCCGGTATGACTGGTCCAGTCGGGCCTCCGAGGAATAGGGCGGCACCTAAACCACATAGCAGTAATGTTTCAATATCTCTACCAATTCTAAATAAGGCTAGTTTCTTCCCTGAGAACTCGACGAGCCAGCCAGCCACTATCTCCTGTTCGGCTTCAGGGATGTCGAATGGAACTCTCTCCAGTTCTGCCTGAGCCGTAATAACAAAGATTATAAATGACAGGATGTGGGGTCCAAAGACGTACCATAGCCCGCTCTGCTTTTCAACTATATTTCTTATCGTAAGTGAGTTAGCCGTTAAAGCTACGCTGATAATTGATAACATAAACGGTATTTCGTATCCTATGAGCTGGAGCATAGCTCTTTCAGCACCTATCGTAGCAAACCTATTTACGGAGGCTATACCCGCCGTGTACACAATTATCGAAATTATAGTTAACGATGCAACGAAGAATATCAAGTCCCCGGTGAACGATATAACTCCGGATGTGCTGTAAATCGGCAGCAGGAGTGTCAACAATAGATTTAATGTAAAGAATATTATCGGCGTTAACGTGAACAAGAGCTTGTCAGCAGCCTGGGGTGTGATATCCTCTTTAGCTAACAATTTTATAAAGTCGGCTAGAGGTTGGAGTATTCCATGAGGTCCTGCGTAGAGTGGTCCCACTCTATTTTGGAGCCTAGCATAAAACTTCCTATCTATCCACTCGTATAGGAGCGAAAGCAGACCTATGAACGTGAAGCCTGGAAATACCAGTATCTCCAGTATCTTATACAGGATTTCAATCATGCCTCTCAAACCTCTCACGGGAATATTTAATAAGTTGACTATAGCTCCAAACCCAACTCCTACCTTTCTCGATATCCACAAAGGCGACTCTGCCAGTACAGCAGAGGCATGGATCAATAGACCCAAAGATAATGGGTATGTCAGCAATATAAACCACGTAATTCTTTCTTGATGTAAGCATTCTAGCGGTAGCTGGGATATTTGCTAGGGTCGGTGTCCTAACCTTATACCTATAGGGCTTCTCAGTACCATCGGACATAACGTAATGTAGTAGTTCTCCACGCGGCGCCTCAACCCTACTTACAGATTCCCCAGGAGGAGGCCTTATGATTATGGGCAGTTTGAGCCTGTATGGTCCCGAGGGCAGATGATCTAAGCTATACCTAATCATGTTAATGCATTCGAGAACTTCATCTATTCTTACCAGTATCCTAGCGTAGACGTCACATGTATCGTAAGTTGCAACGTTAAATGGAACTTCATCATGTGCAATATAGGGGTCGTCAGCCCTGACATCATGCTTTATTCCCGAGGCCCTCAAAACTGGTCCGACCGCAAACAGCTCTATGGCTTCCCTGGGCTTAAGTATTCCAACGTTCTGAGTCCTCATAAGCACCGTCGGTTCCTCCATAATAACCTTCTTAAAGTACTTCGTTCTCTTCTCCAAATAGTCCATGGCTTTTCTAATCTTATGCTCAATTTGCGGGTTTATATCCCTCCTAACTCCGCCAATAGTATTATACGATGTAACAACACGATTGCCAGTAATAGCCTCTATGACGTCTAGAACCCTCTCCCTATCCCTCCAGACGTACATGAATAGCGTTTCAAACCCTATTTGGTGAGCCGCTAAGCCGAGCCATAGTAGGTGGCTATGTATTCTACTTAATTCCTCAACGATGAGTCTAAGGTATTTAGCTCTAGGAGGTATTTCCTTACCCAGTAGCTGCTCTATGTTCTGAGTATAGCATACCGTGTGAGCAGCATTACAGATGCCGCATATTCTCTCAGCAAGATATATGCCC
>QMRD01000070.1 GCA_003649225.1 Thermoprotei archaeon
ATGGTGAGGAAGAGGTATGGGAAAAACATGATATTAATAACCGTTCATATAACGGAGCAGCAGCTAAGGGCGCTGGATAAACTGGTGCAGATGAGAATATTCCCCAGCAGAAGCGAGGCAATAAGGACAGCTATCAGGGAGCTAATAGACAGGTATCTGTCAGGGTATAGGGAGACTCCTGTGACGATGGGCGGCTTTGGTCCATATTTAACTCCTGGCCCTTAGTTCGCCATAACTTTTAGGCTAAACTTAATTTTCTCTATTTTCTATTTTTTATTTATGTTTACATACGATTCTATACTATCCAGCCACATGAGGGCTATTGAGGATAACTGTGAATGGCTTGGCATATCTAAGCTCATTTTAATGGAGAATGCTGGTAAATCCATATTCAACGAGGTTTCCCGGAGATTTAAGAGCCTAAAAGGGCTAGGGGTGCTCATTGTCTGTGGAACAGGAAACAACGGTGGAGACGGATTTGTAGCTGCTAGACATCTATCCGCATCAGGAGCCAGCGTTACTGTAGTTCTAGTTGGATCAGGTAAGGATATTAGGACGCATGAAGCAAGAACAAACTTCAACATATTGAGGAATATGGAGCATACGGTGAGAATACTCGAGGTAAAGAGCATCAATGATCTAAGTAAGGTCTAGGAATTCTTTGCCGGGGCGCAGGTTATTATTGACGCTATATTTGGAACAGGATTAAAGGGCGAGGTTAGAGAGCCGTATAGGTCGGCTATAAACCTTATAAACTCAAGTAAAGCGGTTAAGATAGCTGTAGATGTGCCATCAGGCCTTAATCCGGATACGGGAGAGGTTCACGGAGTATGTGTAAAGGCTGATGTAACAGTAACTTTCCATAGAGTTAAGCGTGGATTAACTTTAAACAGGGAGTATGCTGGCGAGATAGTGGTTGCCAACATAGGGATACCGCTGGAAGCGGAGCTTTTCGTGGGGCCTGGAGACCTAAAATCCATATACAGGCCTAGAAGCCCGTATTCAAAGAAGGGCGATAACGGGAGAATACTGGTGGTTGGGGGATCCGAGGACTACGCTGGTGCTCCAGCGCTTGTAGCATTAGCTTCACTTAGAGCTGGCGCTGATCTAGCTATCGTAGCGGCTCCGGTATCGGTTGCGAATGTTATTAGGAGCTATTCGCCTAATCTCATAGTTAGGGAGCTATGCGACAAGAATCTCTGTCCCGCCGATATATCATATGTACTGAATTTGGCTGAAAAATGTGATGTAATGGTTATAGGGCCTGGGCTTGGATTAAGGGAGGAAACAGTGGTAGCTGTATCCGAAATAATTAAACGATCTAGAAAGCCGATGGTCATAGACGCCGATGCACTGAAAGTTCTATCCCAAGATCTTAATATGGTTAAGGGTAAGAGCGCCGTATTGACGCCGCATGCAGGCGAGTTTGCAAAGCTGACGGGAGTCACGCTGGGGTCAGAGTATAGGGAAAGGATGGAGCCTGTGAGGAGCCTAGCTCAAGAGCTCAATGTAGTTGTTTTATTGAAGGGACACTATGATGTAATATCTGACGGCAGGAGGATAAAGGTTAATAGGACGGGCACTTCTGCAATGACTGTTGGAGGCACAGGGGACGTATTATCCGGGTTAACTGCAACCTTAATTGCACAGACGGGGGACCTATTTGGATCAGCCTGTGTTGCGGCCTTTATTAACGGTATTGCTGGTGAGCTGGCCGAGGAGAGATATGGAGCACGTATACTAGCTACCGATGTTATAGATATGATACCTTATGCCTTTAAGAAGATCCTAGAGGGGTAGATATTCCCTATATATCCATCCTCTATTAGGGTCGAAGTTATCCTTTGGTAGAGGCTTCCACGTGTAGCTTTCAGGCGGCAGAAACATTACCATGAATTTCTCTATGCCAAAGCTCTCTGATAAATCGCTTGCCGTAAACTTAAGTAGTTTTCCCAGATCATCTACTGGAACATCGAGTACTGCGAAGAGGACGTTTCTCCTAAGTTCCTTAGCCATAGATACGACGTACGGCGTCTCCCTAAGAACTCCAGCGAATGTTGCTAGGTCGTCGAATCTCCTAAAGTTATATACAAATAATAGCCTATTAGATGTTCCAGGCATAAACCTCGGGAAATCCACCATATACTCCTTAACGAGTGTTTCATCAACGTGTTCATCATAGTGATATTTAATGAGCGATCTGCTTACCCCCTCTCTTTTAGCTATCTTCGCCAGCCTCGTGGTGGCATCAACCTCCAGTGCCCATATGATAGCTATATCCAGGTAGTCTGCCTGTATCCTGAAGTATTCTGGCTCCTCAAACTCTTCCTCAACTATCTTTTCCTCCCTAATCCTTGATACGAACCTCTCTAAGTTAAATCTCCAATTCCTTTTTCTAACACTGAAGTACCTAAAGTTCGGTAGATAGTACTTAAAATTTGAAGTATAGTATATTCTGTAGTCCTCTATAATCCCTCGTTCGCTTATAGTTGCAATAAATTTCTCAAAATACTTTATTCGATCAATGGGTATAGTAAACCAAGCATATAGCCCGTTGATAGCGCCGTAGCACTCCATAATCTCATGAAGATAGTCATGTTTAGCTAAGACTTCCTTAGCCTTATTCATACTTCTTAGGGGAGACGTAGATAGAACTACGACATTTATGAGGCCGAGTAGATGGTATTCAGGAACTGCCCTAACGGTCAGTAATTTATCTTTTCTAAGCCTAACGTATCTTGAATGTACAGTTCTCTTTGGAGCATTAATGTTCCTAGCTATAGCCGATAGATTCCTGGGACCTATAATCTTAATCTCCTTAATAATCTTAATATTAAGTTCATCAAGGTGGCCCATAACCTTAGCGAAAATGCCGGGTTCAAGAGTTAGGGTCTTCTTCCTCCTCATGAGAACACCAGCACACTTTAAGATATTCATCTTAAGAATATAAAACTTTCCAAAAGAAAGAATCGTTTGTATCAATAGCAGGATACTAGGAGCAATATTTTCTTATTCAACAGGAGTGCCTGGCGGGACTTCACTATCGGTTGTTAGGAGAACCGGTTTACCGTCAGCAACTGCCGCTAAAAGCATACCGTGGGACACTATCCCCCTAATCACTTTAGGCTTAAGGTTAGTCACCACAACTATATTCTTGCCAATTAATTCCTCAGGCTTATAGTATTCAGCTATGCCGGCGACAAGCTGTCTAGTTTCAGCGCCTAAATCCACCTCAATTCTAAGTAACTTAGATGTTCCCGGTATTCTCTCAGCAGAAACCACTTTACCAACTTTAAGCTCCACCTTTTTAAACTCGTTAAAGGATATATAGCTCATCCAATCACCATAGAAAATAATGTCCAGGTTATACCCTTAAAACTTTAATCATATTCTTCGCCATAAACGAAGCCTTAACTGAGGCTGTTAATTACGCTAGCTCCATATTGATTCATAGTCTTCCTTAAGCCTTTTTCTTGTAATATGAGTATATACCTGCGTAGTCTTAAGACTTGCATGGCCCAGAAGTTCCTGAATTTCTCTAACATCCATACCGCGGCTTAGAGCAAAAGTTGCAAAACTATGTCTCAAAATGTGAGGGGTAACTTTCTTCTTTAGGCCAGCTTTTAAGGCTATCCGCTTAAGCCTCCTTTCAATAGTAACATAGTTTAGCTTCCCCTTCCTCCCCTTTAACAAGTATTCATCCTGATCTCTCCCCCTTATCATCTTCCTGAGGAGTTTCTCGGTTTTCCTATTGAAGAAGACCTCCCTCTCCTTTCCTCCCTTACCGTAAACTCTAATGCTCCTATCCCTTAGATCTATATCCTTGATCTTTATGTTAACCAGCTCGCTTACACGAATACCCGTAGAGTAGAGGAGCAAAATAATGAGCTTATCCTCCAGGCTTTCAGCCGCCTCGAGAAGCTTCAAAACCTCCTCATAAGTGAGGAACCTCGGCAGAACCTTAGGTCTACGCGGATACTCAAACTTCTTAAGCGGCTCAGTTATCTCATGGTACTCGAGAAACCTCTTAATCGCGACAGCAGCAGTATAGAGGCTCTTCTCACTGTAGCCGTTTTTCCTTAAGTAAGCTAGAAATCCATCAATATCCTGTATAGTCACCCTCCTAACATCTTTCCCATTTAAGTATCTTAAAAATCTACTAATAATGCTCCTAAAAGTTCTTATAGTTTTAATAGATTTATTTCTAGCCAATAAGTGATCGATATACTTCTCTAAAAGCTTCTCATTAGCATCCATAGCTGTTCCTATACCACTAGACTTAGAACTCATACCTAACACTATGAAGGGAATGAAGTTTATTAATTTTCTCCAAATTCACATCAATATACGTTCCTATCCTAACGTAGGAGACTAGGGGAAATACGAATTTAAGTTTCCCTTCAAACACCTTAAATACTATATGACCACTTTTCTCTAAGATGAGGTCCATCCACCTAACGTGTAGCCTAGGAGGACGCATAATTGAATTAACGGTTAAAAGCCTTAGCGAAAATGTTTTCCTGATAGTAGTGGCGGTGTGATAATATTCATAGCCTTAAGAGCTAGAAGAAAGGCTCATCCCTCACTGCCACCTCCTTATCTTCCTAAAACATATAATATTCTCTTCTCTGAAAAGATAATTTATTTTATATCAGCTCCCTTATTTTCTAAAGGCAATTAACGTATTTATTAAGGTGTAAATCAATTAGTGTAGAAAACATCTAGGGAAAGATATCTAATACATTTGGAGGTGCTAAGCTATTGCAGACTATGACCTAGAGATAAGCAAGATAGAGAAATTTGTACAGGAGAATAGGCCAGAAAAAGTATTAATTCAAGCCTCCGATGGGCTAAAACAGTATCTCCATGATGTTGTGGATACTTTGGAAGGCCTCGGAGTTGAAGCCATACTATATCAGGGACATACCTGGGGCGGATGCGATATAGCGTTACATGAAGCTAGAGTATTGGGCATAAAACACATAATTCACGTAGGTCACCACGGCCCCGTAAGAGTAAAAATACCAGACGACATCAAAGTACTTTTCATACCAGCCTTCTCCAACCTAAGCGTTGAAAAATGCG
>QMRD01000071.1 GCA_003649225.1 Thermoprotei archaeon
GCCAACTCCCTTGACCATGGATTATACTCAGCTATTTTCAGGACATTTATGTCTCGTTCTATCGTGGTTACACTGACTGCGCCCCTCAACATCGCTAGTATAGCTGTGTATCCTAGGCCAGTGCATATATCCAGGACTTTATGTCCTCTACGTATTTTAGCTAGCTTAATCTTCATTAATGAATCCTCCCAAGGCGTGATATTTTTAATTCTATGCATGTGTATTCCGCTTATTTCGAGCGTTGGCGCAGTATTGAACCTTACTTCTCTAAGTCTATAGTATTTACCATCTCCGAAGAAAGCTATTTTAAGGAAGCACTCTCCATTATAACAATATATATCGCCTTCCCTCCACTTAATGTCCTTGAGTTTACATATTGGAATTTTAAATGCATTCGTGCAAATAAGGTCATTAATGAAAAATATTTTTGAAGACGTTCTGCCCATATCAAGTGTTACAGTACAGCTTCCACCCTTAGTATGATTTTGGAGTATCTCCTCTACAGTTGTTAACGTAAAAATAGGGTAGTTTTTAGGTCTAAACCTATATATCATTTAGACAACAAGTCGAGAGCTTGATGAAGTAGAGATTTAGTATTCTCAACTCTCTTCTTGAGTTCTTCTAGCTCGCGCTTAGTGGCATTAAGTTCCTCCTTTAACCTAGATATTTCGCTGGGTTCAGCAAATCCTGTGGGAAGCTCTATTTTTACGCCATCTACAGCAAACTTCCTGTATGTTTCCATTATAAGTTTACCAGCTTCGCTTTTCCCCGTCAGGTGCCTCCTAATAGTAGCCTCACTTCTTCCCAATTCATCAGCTATTTTCGATACTGGCATACCGAATTTCTCCCGTGCAAGAGCTCCGGCAGCTACTGCTAGGGAATCTATCCACGTCAATCGATCCTCCGCCGACTTTATTTTCTCTAGAACATCAGGTCTTAGAAGAGTTGCTATCATCAACGCTGTCTCAAGTCTATGTATATCAGCCCTCGACATAGGCTTAAGAGGAATTTCAGACATATGTTATCACCAAGGTTTACATTCCTATCCTTTTATATTATCTTTCCTTTATCTCCTCAATTACTCCCCTGAAACCTCTATAGCTTAACGTCTTACTCGGGTAGATTACTATTCCTTTATCGGTTATATCGAATGGATGCCTCCGCATGCTATGTTTTGTACCTCTCATCTTCCATACAATTAAGCTCCTAATAAGCTCGCCGTTAACCTCGTCTAAGTCAAGCCTTATTATACCATCTGCTGCATGCTCAACTCCAGGTCCTCCGAACCCTCTCTCAGTGACACTAACCTGCGATATGAGTATTGAAGTACAACCCATGCCTGAAAGGACCTTCTTAAGCGTCATAACTACAGCCCTAGCTACTGCAGGCTTAGTCATGTATAGCGTCGTTACTGAGTCGACTACTACTCTCCTAGCTTTAAGATCCCTTATTGCCGCCCTAACTACATCAATAAAGGAAGGCATGTCGTCTATAGCCCTAACCACGTATTTCTCCCTCTTCACCGCCTCCCCTATTCCTCCGGTAAAGGCGTCAACTATGGCGAAGACGCCTTCTTCCTCGTATGGTCTAACATCCCATCCAAACTGCTTCATGTTTATTCTTATCTGTACAGGATGCTCCTCCAGCGCAACTATAATTCCTGGTTCTCCTTTAGTTAGGCCATAGTATACGTATTGTTGACCAAATATAGTCTTACCAGTACCCGGTCCTCCTGATAATAGCACTACGTTTCTTCTCGGTATGCCTCCATACAATATTTCATCCAGACCCGGTATGCCCGACTTTACTCTCTCCACTTAACCACCTCTAGACATATAATTAAGAGAATAGGGAATATAAAAATGTGCTAGAGAAGCCTCCTCAGGTTCATTAGAAGCTTCCTGATCTTGGGAAGTAGGAGCTCAACGTGCCACTCGGGATTGACAATTATTATCAGATACCCCGATCCATCGATGTTGGCAAATGAGACCTTAACGTTTCTGAACCTATAGACGGAATAGAAGAATGGCCCTAGGCTTGGATCTGAAAGTTTGTTTGCCTTCATTGCAGCCTCCAGTAGAGGCATTAGGTTTTGGACCGTTGTAAGCGCTATTGTCGGCTTTAATTTCCATATAATCGGGACACCGAGAGAATTAAACACCACTGCTCCATATATTATATCTCCATCAACAAAATCGTCGAGAAGAATCCTTATTTTCTCACTCGAGTCACGAGATAGCATTTTGGTTCCTCCGTTTATGCAACGCTCGAATTTAAATTATACTTTTGTAAATATATAAAGTTTTAATTTTGGCATACCATATTTTCACGTTAGAGGTGTTGCTGTGGTAGAAATAGCTATTGTACATGAGGCAAGAATACCCCCTAAATCCTGTAGGGCCTTGTTAAGGGAAGCAAGAAAAATAGGGCTTAAAGCGCACTATATCCCTATAAAGTATATTTCAGTTGAAATAGGAGAGAAAACTGGGCTTTACGTAGGGTCAAAGGAACTAGATATTAACGGAATACTTCTCAGGGGCTTAGGCTTCTCGGTTAACAATGAAACCTATATTTCGAGGGTTACAATACTTAAGGTTCTCGAGAATTTAGGCGTTAGGATAATGAATCCTGTTAATTCCCTTTTAAATGCTAGAAATAAGTTTTATACTCTTTTCATAGCTAAGAAGCTGGGTATTAATGTTCCTAATACCATGCTAACTGAGGATATAATGTTTGCATACAATTATATCGATAAAATGGGGGAAATTACTCTAAAGCCTATTGTAGGATCTAGAGGCTTTGGTCTATCACGGTTTAGCGATAAGGATACTGCATTTCAAGCCATGAGAGCACTTCTGGAGTATAACTTACCTCTTATGGTTCAGAAGTATCTAGTTAACCCATTAAGAGATATGAGGATATTCGTTATAGGCGATAGAGTTGTAGCTTCAATGTATAGATTGGCTCCCTCCGGCGGTTGGAAGGCGAATATAGCTCAAGGCGGAACTGGAGTTAAATATGATCCAGATCCCGAGGTTATTAATCTGGCTCTTAAGATTACTAGAGCCTTGAACCTCGACTATGCCGGAGTAGATGTAATAGAGAGCGGGGGCAGATATTTCCTTCTTGAAGTTAATGCTAGCGCAGACTTTGACGAACTGAGTAGGGTTACTCGGAAGAACATTGCAAGAGAAATAGTTATGTACTTTAAGGAAATATTGAAAAAGTAGGTGTAGGAGATTGGCCATTTGGAGGATAAAATGTACTAGTTGCGGCAAAATCCGTGAAATAGATTTAGGTTACAATTTGTTCGAATTTAAGAAAATATTTCTCTACTGCCCATACTGTAAGAAGAATACTTTTAACGAAGTGATAGAGGCTATTGAGGAGGCTCAGTTTCCTCAATCATCCTCTTAAGGTAGAATATCTTCTCTCTAAATTCCTTTAAGTTGAATCCTTCGAATATCTCTGGAGCATATATCATTGTTACTGTTCCGGTAAATAAGGCTTCAAAGAGTACGATAACCATTCTCACTAGTAACGTTACAGCTATGGCGGTCTCCCTGCTTATGCCCAATAAAATGAAGGTTGATATCATAGCCACATCCAGAAGCCCGGCGTTGCCGGGAATAGCTAATGGAATATTATCTATTACTCCATACATTGGATATGCTAATGCTAGTATCCAGAAGCTTACAGGGGATTTCACGGCAAGGAAGAAGGAGTAGGGTATAAGAATACCGCATGTCCACTGTATTATTAGGAAGATGAAGCCGATTACTATGTTTAATTTCTTCGCCCTTATTAGAAGTACAGACCTCTTAAACGATACGATCCACTCTTCAACGTATTTACGATACCTCTCAAGCCTCAGCCTCTTCAGGTATTTACATAGTTTATCGAATATTTTTATACTCCATTTCTCAAAAAGCTCAACTCTAACTATTATTGTTAGGCCGATAAACGTAACTATGCCTGTTAGGAAAGCGAAAAGAAGAGCCTGTATGATAACATCTGTGGAGAGGGATCTTCGACCTATTATGATATAGATAAGCCCCAGTAGTATGAAGAAGACGAACGCGAACGCGCTTAATACTCTATGTATAAGTACTGTTGCCATGGCTTTGCTTATCTCCACATTATACTTCCTTTTGAGGTAGTATAGCCTAACAACCTCTCCAGCTATGAATGCTGCTGGTACAAGCATGTCGCTGAACCAGCCCATGAGCGTAGCTATGACAGCATCCCTATATGTTATCTTATCTTCAATGATTTTTACTAGATAATACCACGCAAGCGCATAGAAGAACATGAAGCCTATATCAAAGACGTATGCAAGCGCGAAGAACCTCTTATCCGACGAATAGAATAAATCAAGGAGTTTTGCTAAATCAACTCCCATCACGGCAATAAACAGCAGTAGCACTAGGATTCCTAGTATTAGTAGCAGTATGGGCTTCTTCCTAAGGCTTTTCATGATATCACTCACTTATCATCCAAGTAACAGCCCTAGATGGATGCTGTATCTTAAGAATTTAATTTGGTAGTATAAAAGTCTTAAATACCTATAAAGCAACAACTTTATAACTACCGCTTAGAGTAATTATCCTGGCTGTGAAGAAGGTTTCGCGCTTATGAACGGTGAAGAAAGGCCTTTGTTCTGAGCCGTATGTTATTAAACATATATTCGTAGGCTGGGCGTTAACTGTACACCACATATGGGGCATCTTCCATAGGTCTTTCTATAGCAAATAGGACAAACTACTATGTTGTCCTTCACGCATCTATACATTTCATCTGCCCGGTATAGGGGTTTTCCGCATCTGACACATCTGCCCACAAATAGTCTCTTAGGGACATATGCCATACTCTACACCTTAATTTAGCTTTCTATGAGATTTTAATTAATCTAAATAAAGGTTTCTATCGGCTGCTATAGGGTGTCTATACGAGAAAATAGACCTTAAAGCTTAGTGTCTGAACATTATTTCATCGTACTGTATTTCAAAAGTAAGATTATTATTTGAATAACATACAGGTATTATCTAGATATTAC
>QMRD01000072.1 GCA_003649225.1 Thermoprotei archaeon
CGATAAAATGTGGAGGAAGACGGCGGTACGGATATCGGATCTAATAAGCCGAAACTTCAGGGATAAGCTTAGAGAAATCCTAAAGCTAAAGGAGCATGAACTCAAACATTATGGCATTATCGGTGATTCGATCGAAGAGTATCTTGAGGAGGTATACTCCAGCCTATCCAAGCTGGCCGAGGCCATTAAACCGTATGTTGACGATGTATCGCTGAGAATAAACGAGTTCCTGGATCAAGGCAAATGGGTGTTATTTGAGGGGGCACAGGGAACAATGCTAGATGTGGATCACGGAACCTATCCATACGTAACATCCTCAAACACGATATCGGGGGGTGCATGTACCGGAGCTGGAGTACCTCCTACGAGGATAGATGTTGTGTTAGGTGTAGCAAAGGCATACACTACTAGAGTGGGGAAGGGTCCTATGCCTACCGAAATACGTGGAGAGATCGCTGAGCATATTAGGGAGAAGGGGGGAGAATACGGTGCAACAACCGGTAGGCCTAGGAGGATAGGCTGGCTCGACCTAGTGGTATTAAAGTATGCTAGGAGGATAAACGGCTTCTCGAACATTGCCTTAACAAAGCTGGACGTCCTCTCAGGCATAAAAACGATAAAGATAGCCATAGGATACGAGCTCGACGGAAGGAAGATAGACTATATACCAGCAAGCTCAGAGGAGTATGCCAGGGTAAAGCCGATCTACGTAGAATTTCCCGGATGGAGGGATATAAGTAGGGATGAATGGAGGGAAATTGCTAGAAGCGGAGTATCAACTATGCCAAAGGAGGCCATAAAATACGTCAACTTTATCCGGGAGGAGCTAAACGTAGACATAGCCATAATATCAGTAGGGCCGAGCAGGGAGGAAACAATACTTCTAAAGGACGTATTTAATATAAAGGAGTGGGGAAGATATTGAGCGAGAATAGGCATTTTGGTCTAGCAATATCCCCTGTAGATGGGAGATATAGGAGGATAGTTGAGGAGCTGGCGGAGTTCTTTTCGGAATACGCCCTAATGAGGCTTAGAGTATACATTGAGCTTGAATACTTAATCCATTTATCCGAGTTCACTAAAGGCAAGGTCGTAAGGAGGCTATCGGATAGCGAGAAGGATAGGATACGAAGTATAGCTAGAAACTTTAGCTTAAAGGATTTCGATAGGGTGAAGGCGCTGGAAGCCGAAACACGCCACGACGTTAAAGCTGTAGAGTATTTTCTCAGGGAAAAGCTCATCGAGAATATGTTATCCGACCTAATACCAATGATACACTTCGGTCTAACATCGGAGGACGTAAATAACCTAGCATACTCAATAGCTATAAGAGACTTCACTAGAAAGCTCTTCATACCATCCATAAACAGGCTATTAAAACAGTTATCAAAGCTAGCTAGGGAACACAAGGCAACACCCATGCTAGCTAGAACCCACGGCCAGCCGGCATCGCCAACAACCCTAGGGAAAGAGCTCGCCGTCTTCATCTATAGGATATTCCGCTACAAGGAGAAGCTGGAGACAGCGGAGCTGCCCGGGAAATTGAGTGGAAGCGTTGGAAACTTCAACTCATTCACCGCAGCATACCCTGAGGTAAATTGGCTGGAATTCAGTAAAAGCTTTATCGAAAAACTAGGCTTAAAATATTATCCAATAACAACCCAAATTCTACCGCACGACGAGATATCGGATATCCTCTGCTTATACCGTGGGTTATGTAATGTTCTAATAGATTTATGTAGGGACTTATGGCTATACTGTAGCTACGGGTACCTAGAGCTACAGACGGGAAGGAAAACCGTAGGCTCCTCTGTCATGCCACACAAGGTGAATCCAATAGAATTTGAGAATGCTGAGGGAAACCTACAGATAGCATCGGAGCTTTTAAGTTTTGCATCCGCTAAACTGCAGATATCGAGGCTACAGAGGGATTTATCCGACTCAACGGTGAAGAGGAACTATGGAGTAATATTCGCACATATAATGATTGCAATATATAATATTATAAAGGGGCTAAGCAAGATACGGGTAAACGTAGAGAGAATGGAGCAGGATCTAATGGAAAACTCCCAGGTACTATCGGAGGCATACCAGACTATCCTCCGGAGCAGAGGATATGGAGAAGCCTACGAAATTGTGGCGGAAAAGGTCAAGGGGAGGAAGCTAAGTCTGGAAGAAATGAGGGAGATAGCTAGAAGCCTTAATGTAGACGATGAAACCAGGAAGATGCTGATAGATCTAGATCCGAGAAAGTACGTAGGGATAGCGGATAAGCTAGTGGAATATGTCCTGAGTATCGTGGATATCTTCTAGCCTTACTTCCTTTTACCCAGCTTGAAGACCAGTATAAGTGCGATCACTAGGAGAAGCGAGAGTATTATTGTTTGAATGTCAATGCCTCCCTTTTCCTCTTCGATTGCCTCGAACTTTATTTCAAGCTTTCCTCCAAGATATCTATCGGTCTCAGGTACTTCTACTATTACAGTCCAATTACCTTTCTTATTGACCTCGATGGAATATCTAAAGTTGCCCTTTTCATCTATCTCCAAAATCTTTTCTACGGCCATGTTAGCGGGATCAATTATCTTCAAGATTACGTTTTGAAGCTCCTCAGATGGCTTAACGTATCCGGAAATATTCACCTTTATTCCAAGCTTAACTCTATCCTCTACTCCGCTGATGTTAATCTCTCTTAAGCCCTTAAGTACGGCAACATTTACAATGTTCGATATGCTCGGCTTATACCTTTCGGAGCCGAAGAAGCATGCTCTAAAACTGTAGTTTCCCGGGTCAAGCCTAATGCTGAACGTAAATCGACCACTGGAGTCCGTGGAAACAACCTCCACTCCCTTCCACAGGTTGCCGACCTTCCTCTCTATCAGAATATCCACCTTAATTGGAGGATCTATACTGCCGCTTAAGGTCACGTTCTCAGGATACCTAAACTCGGGTTTAGCTGTAGAGAGAGTTAAGCTGGTTTCCCTTTTAACAGCTGGGCGTCTCGATATATCGGCGTAAAACTTGGCTATTCTAGCCTTCACGTAGGAGCTGACGTACTTATTCTCATTAAACAGCTGGACTGCCTCATTGTAAAGCTCATCAGCCTTATCGATTAGGGTAACTCTATTATCTTGACGCGCCCTACTTATAGCCTCAGCAGCCTTATTAATTGAGTCCTGGACGAAACTTATACATTCGCTTAAATTCAGTTCCTTAGCTAAAGCTATGCTTTCATTAGCATACTTAACAGCTAAATCGTACCTACCACACCCGAACATAAGCTTAGCTTTAAGAAGCCTATCCATGGCCGAGACAGGTATTATCTCCTCAGCAATAAGCTCCAAGACGGCCTCCGTAGCATTCTCAAATACGAACCTATAGGCTTCAAGCACTTCCTCGCTAACGTCATACTCTCCTATTAGGCTCAGCGCATTGGTTACAATAGGATCCTTCATGAAGTACTTCCATATACTAGAGTTAAGGTAATTTGCTATAGTTAGCAGTATCATGCCTTGGTCTAAAGCCAAGTAATCCTCGTCAACAATGCCTGAAACTAGGTTAACCGAATCCTTAAATCCCAGATCCTCCCTGACGCCCATCTCCTCAAGCATTAGGAGATTAAGGAAAACGCGTTCTGGAAAATACAGTAAAGCTAAGACCGAGGCGTGCGGAGTAGCCACAGCAAAATTCATGCCGTATCCGCCCTCAGGTATATCACATGGAGAAAAGCCCCAGACAGGATAACCTTGATCATTAGCGAACGTCATTTGAGCAATAGTCACATTAATTGTAGATCTGCATATAAACGAGCCCCTCTCGTCAACGAATATTCCGGGCATATAGTATATGAAGAGGCCAGCCTTCCACCCCCAAAGGAAGGAAATATTCCTATAGAACTGCATATCTCTCTTTAAAGCAAACCAGTGTTCAGCCGGGATCTTACCTGAACCTATGCCGATTAAACTGGCCATGCGTGATTCTATAGCTAAATAGTCATAATGAGCCGAAGTATAGTGCTTACCTATACTATCATATCCTATATAGAGGAGCTTAGCGCTCGAGTCATACAATTTATCCCACTCCATCATGTCCAGAAGCTTAGTTATGTTCTCATAAAGCTCTGGGAAGGCGTTCCTAGCAACTATTAAGCCAGCTGCATACCATCCAGCATCAACAGAGGACACAAAGTTACCCCAAATAGGGGACAACGTCTCTGCATTATACCAGTTAAAGGGTATACCGTGCCACTTCTCAAGCTTCAATAATGTCTCCACAGTCTTCTTAGCTCGACTTAAAGCTTCATCCCTATCTATAAAGCCGAGATCATACGCCGCAACGATAGAAGCCAAATATAGCCCCATGTTAGTTATCGAAGTCTGAGGATTTCCCGGCGTACTTCTATCGTAAGGCAACCCCGTCCAGTTACACGTATATCTTGCGAAGCAATTCCAAGTATCCCTAGCAAGCTCCAATAGATAATTTTTAAGTTTATCCGGAATAGCTCTAGCCATATTACCTCTATTAGTAATGGTAAGCGAGGATATAATTAGAATTGTTATTAAAGCTAACGATAAGTGCTTCATGATATCACTCCTAAGCTATTCACTGGCTTCATATATTTAAACTTTAAAGCATCATATTTAAAATAGAGCTTATTAGAGTAAGAATCTAACATATAGATGCATTAAAATATAGTAATATCATAATATTTTTGCGAATTAGGGTTTTATAATAAAACTTAAATATGATGTTTTTTAAAGAATATATGTTGATAATATGCAGATAAGGTTTTAAAAATGAAGAATATGCTTGGTTATTTTTCACATAGGGGTAAAGAATTTATTATCACGTCATATAATTTACCGAGGCCCTGGATAAACATACTTTCAAATGGAAAATATGGGGTACTGCTTTCACATACAGGAGGGGGCTTCAGCTGGCTTATAGACTGTAATCTGAATAGGATAACGAAGTGGTATCAGGACGTCTACA
>QMRD01000073.1 GCA_003649225.1 Thermoprotei archaeon
GAAGGATATAATAGTAAATAAGTCTTATATTGAGCTTAATAGGAATCTCCTAGATTATACCATAGTGGCTAGTGTAAGAGATATCAGGATTAGAATTGTCGGCTTCTTTGGTCAGCCCTTAAGTGGGGCAAATGTAGAAGTATATATGGTTTTTCATAATGGTAGCAAGAAATTCTTAGGACAGTTTTCTAGTGACCAGAATGGTTACGTAATTTTAAAGCAAGCACCAATTTTGCCTAACGTTGAGTATGTAACTGATATTAATTATTTTGGCAGGTTTTTCTTGGAAAATATAAAAGTTTCAAAGAAGGAAGAAGAGATTATACGAATGGATGTTGCGGTTCTTATCTTAAGCTACCCATTATCTATAATAGAAGTTATATCGGTTCTTTCAGTTGCAGTTACTGTAACCCTAGCACTATTTGTAATTGTACGAAAACGCATGGAAAGAGAAGAAATAGAGGAACTATTTTATGAACCTGAGAAGCTGGAAGAAATAAGGGAAAAGGGGCTAAGGTTGAAAGCATTTAGGAAGATTTTAGAATGGGATTACCTTACGGAGGAAAGAGAAGAAAGTATTTTAGATAGAATAAAGAGCTTAATCCTAGGTTCCGAGAATATAGAGCTTGAGGAATTTGAGTGAAACATTCTTTGACTCTTTATCTAAGATAATTACCGAATATGACCTACTTACTTTTAGATTTTTCAACTATTCTTACATAATCGGCATTTATTGTTATGGGTAAGGGATACGATGCTTCAAGTATCTCTACCTTTATTTCGCCTTTGGCCTTATCAACGTACATAACTCTACCTTTCATCCCCCTAAAGGGACCACTCACTATCTCAACGATATCGTTTACGTCTATACTTTCTATTATTGACTTCGGAACTATGAAATACTCTAGATCAGAATAACTTAGTGTCCCTCCAACTCTCCCCTTTACATACTTTAGTCCCATTATAATTCGATCAATAATAAGCGGCGTTATCGCTTCAATGAATATAAAACCTTTTACCCTATCTATAACTATTATCGATTTCAAGGGGATCTTCCTAGCTTTTGCCCTATTTTCTAAGAGTAAAGCTACGTTTAGCTCCTGCCCAGAAGTAGTCCTTACAGCATAGAACTTACCTTCACCTGCTTCTTCCAAGCCTTACCACCATCCAGCCTTCTTACCGTATGCTAAAGCAGCTAGAATTATCACAATTACAACAACAATAACGTTCAATAGCTGAAATCTAGGTAGTGCTGGAAATCTAATTAGATGAAGTGATGAAGCAACTAGTTGGATTGTAAAACCTAGAGTACCTAAAATCAATGTTCCTAAGCTACTTACTTTTAAGGACAAAGCTAAGTCCCTTCGACTAGGCTTTTTCGATACTCTTACAATTCTTACTATGGATTTCATGAAAGTCTTCAATCCCATACACGATCACCTAATACGTATGTAAGTATTGCCTTGCTACTATGCAACCTATTTTCGGCCTGATCAAAAACCACAGAATGCTTTATATCATCCATTACTTCATCCTCTACCTCTTCACCTCTGTGAGCAGGTAAACAATGCATAAATATATAATCTTTCTTTTCACATTTCTCTAAAAGTGCTTTTGTAACACTATACTTTGGATAAAATACTTTAAGTCTTTTCTCACGCTCAGCCTCAAACCCCATACTGACAAACACATCGGTATATATGATGTCCGCTGTTCTGACAGCTTTTACGGGATCTTCTGTTATTTCAATAATAGCGCCACTATTTTGGGCAAAGCTTCTGGCTAACGATAACACATTGGATCTGGGACTATATTCCTTAGGACAGGCGATTACGATGTGCATACCAACCTTTGATCCTGCAATAAGCAGGGAATTTAAAACATTACTAGTACCATCTCCTATAAATGCTAGTTTAATGCCCTTTATTCGTCCGAGTTTTTCTTTAATCGTAAATAGATCCGATATAGCCTGCATAGGATGAAACATATCACTTAAGGCATTTAATACTGGAACCGATGAGTATCGAGCCATCTCTAGTAAATCATTGTGTGAGTATACCCTAGCTATAATAGCATCAAAATATCTGCTTAACACCCTAGCCGTATCAGCTATACTCTCGCCTCTTCCCAACTGAAGCTCATTCCAATTAAAGGTTACGGGAAAGCCTCCAAGCTCTTTAATGGCTACCGAAAGCGACGCCCTCGTTCGAGTAGACGGCTTTTGAAATATCAATGCTATACTTTTATCTTTAAGCATATGATCTACTCTATTTCCCATCTTCCTTTTTGATTTAAATTTAGCTGATAACTCCACTAGCCTTAAGATTTCCTCGCTAGTAAAGTCAGTTAACGTTAGAAAATGTCTCACACTCATCACCAAATATTCTATTAATTATCCATTCAATATCAAACGGTATTATATCGTTATAGTCTTGCCCTACTCCAAGAAAAACTATTGGCTTTTTAGTAGCATAAACTATTGAAATAGCTGTACCTCCTTTCACGTCGGTATCCACTTTCGTTAACACACTTCCATCTATCCCGATTTCTTCATTAAATTTCGCGGCTTGATTAAAAGCATCATTGCCCGTCAAAGCATCCCCTACAAACACCTTGAAATCGGGATTAACCACCCTTACTATCTTCCTCATTTCATCCATCAGATTTTTATCAGTCTGTAATCTACCCGCAGTATCTATCAAAACAACGTCTAAATCCCTCTTTTTAGCGTACTCAACAGCGTCATAGGCTACAGCTGCTGGATCAGCACCATAGGTATGCTTTATTAACTTAACCCCCAGTCTCTCACAGTGATACTCAAGTTGCTCTATTGCACCAGCCCTGAACGTATCACTGCATGCTATAACAACGCTTAGTCCTTCTTTTTTCAATAGATTAGCAATTTTTGCGATTGTTGTAGTTTTTCCATGACCATTAGGACCTAGGAACAACACAACAAACGGCTTTTTCTCCAGTATCTTCCTCTTTATTAAGTTAATAAAATCTATTTCTCCAGCTTCTCTAAAAATATTAATTATCTTTTCCTTTAGTTTTTCCTTAACTATATTCTCCGGATCAGAGAACCTTTCCACTCTTTCATTTAATAATGAATCCGTAACGCTTTCCAGTAGGTACTCAGCTACCGGAAAAGCGACATCCGCACTGACAAGCTCTAGCAGAAATTCGTCAGCAATATTCTGAAATTCACGTCTATTCAATTTTTTTGTCGATACAGCTTTAACAAAATCTTTTAGTACATTTCGTAGCTTATCAAACAAACCTAGCGCCCCTTCTCAGATACTATCTTAGAGAGAATTTCGTCAAGTTGCCGATAACGAACAATTGCCTCTTCAAGCCGCCTGTTAGTATTCATCATTTCCAGATCCACTTCACTCTTTATTTTAGTGAGATAATCGAGTGCGGAATCTAACGGTTTTTCGACTAGTACGTTGGCTCCTATTTTAACAATTATCTTTTCAACGTCTATATTTTTTGCCTTTAAGAAAATCATGCTACCTAATGGAAGCAATACTTCCTTTTCTTCGGACTCGCCTATATGTCTAAGGGAAGTTATCGTATCATTAATCTCATTACTAAGCTGTGCTAGTAACGCCGACCTTTTCTGTAGTTCCTCAATTAAACTTTTTAATATATTGTATTCTATGATTAAGCTCTGGATATCTTTCTCTGTAATAGTTTTGGAAATTTCCCTCACCTCATACCTACAATAACGAGCTTGTCAGCCTTAAGTAAGTCGCTAACGTAACGATTTTTAACCTCATTGGGAGATATCTCTTTAATGTCAGTAATTCTAATATGGTCACGCTTGAGCTTGTGCCTGGATCCAAGTAGAGAATACACTTTTTCTATTACATGCTCCTTTCTTATTCCAGTTAATTCCATTGAGAATTTGCTCCACTTTCCTGCAATTAACATCTTTCCCTCAATTAAGTATACCTTTACTTCCATGTAATTCCCCCTAGGTAGGATCTGCTGATTTCAAAACATTATCATCTCCTTATTTTTCTTTCGCACCTATGCATTAATGCTCTACTCACCAGCGATACATATATTCGCAAAATTCCTAGTTCTTTCCTCTAATGGGAGGAGAAAAGCGAAGGAGAGAACTATCGACTAAACATTTATAGAGTAAAATTAAAACTAACCTTTTCTCCTGCCAGTTCTTCTTGGAGCTATATGACCAACTTTTTGCCCTGGCGGTGCAGTTCTTGGAACAGGGGTTAATCCCTTGGGATGACTGCCACCGCCAGCCGGATGAGCATATGGGGACATAGCCTTGCCCCTTACTGTCGGATACTTCCATGATTTACTCTTTGAAAGATGGTACACTTTACCAGCCTTGAGGAAAGGTTTCTCTACCCTTCCTCCTCCTGCAACTATACCTATTGTAGCTCTGGCTCTCGAATCCACTTCAATTACCTTCTTTGAAGGAAGCTGAATCAATGTTTTCTCTCCAACATGCGACAAAACGATAGCATATGTACCGCTTGACCTTGCGAACTTACCTCCATCTCCTGGCCTTCGTTCAACGTTACATACCTTACTACCTTCAGGGATGCTGCTCAGAGGGAGAATGTTGCCAAGCTTTATTTCAGCGTTGCTACCGTACTGTATTTTCTGACCTATAAATAATCCTTCGGGTGCTACCATTAACATTTCAACTCCATCTGCAAACTTAATCCTAGCTACGGGTGCACCACGGCCAGGATCATGGAGCAATTCTAATACTTTACCCTCTATGATACCGTTAAGTATCTCCTCATCTTTATATGGTCTATATTTTACTTTTCCAACTTTTTTCCATGCAGGATGTCTAAATACTGAACCTCCTCTTCCTCTCCTCTGAACTAATAAACGTTTTCCCAAGATTACTCCCTCATCAGCTAAACG
Organism: Thermoprotei archaeon; assembly: GCA_003649225.1. Lineage (GTDB taxonomy): Archaea > Thermoproteota > Thermoprotei > Thermofilales > B9-G17 > B9-G17. The sequence goes on from QMRD01000073.1 coordinate 4,912, forward strand.
ATGCTATAGTTAATCGCCTATAACAAGTTTATTAATCTTATGGTAGC
>QMRD01000074.1 GCA_003649225.1 Thermoprotei archaeon
AATGCCGTAGCCCAATCGAAGAGCTCCACCACAGTAGGGACTCTAATGGCCCCAGTCTGCTTCAATGCTACGTCGTAAGCTAAATCGGAGCCAGCTAGTGATCCCGTATGGGACTGAATAGCCTTCGTTGTCCGCTCGGCCCTGCCGGCCTTAAGTATGAGGACTGGCTTCTTCCTAACAACCTTCCTAAGTGTATCGATGAATTTAGCTCCATTGCTTGTCCCCTCAAGGTATAATGTTATAACTTTAGTATAGGGGTCGTCAGCGAAGAAGAGCATTAAGTCGCATTCATCAATATCAGCCTTATTGCCGATGCTAACTAGATCCGAGAGACCTATCCTCCTTAACGTTGTCCATCCAACCAACGCTATTCCCAAGGCACCGCTCTGAGTTATAAATGCTATCTCACCAGCCAGAGGCAGGGCTTGACAGAAGCTCGCATTAACTTTCTTAACAGTATCACATATACCGACGATATTGGGTCCGAGTAGGCGGAATCCTCCCTTCCTAGCTATTTCAACAAGCTCCTGTTCCTCCTTTACTCTCCCTACCTCCTTAAATCCAGATGAAATAACGGCAACACCTTTAACCCCCTTCTCGACGCAGTCCCTCAGCACTAAAGGTACTATTTTCGCGGGAACAACTATGACGGCTAAATCTACTTCATCGGGTATGTCCTTAACGCTCGGATAACATTTTAGTCCCAGTATCTGATCAGCCTTAGGATTCACGGGATATATCTTGTCCTTAGGAAATCCGGCCTCAATAAGGTTTCTTAGAACCTGATGTCCTATTTTCTCCGGGCTCCTTGAAGCTCCTATCACGGCAACTGAATTCGGCCTTAGAATAGGGCTAATTTGTTCATATATGGTTTTAGATGACATAATAGGTACCCCAAAGAATAATTATAGTTCATATATAAAACATATTCTTTAAAGTATTTTCGACGATAACTTATAATCTAAGGCTGGATTAAAATTTTTAGAAGCAACCAGGAGGTTTTTATGACGACATCATTTAAGGAATTTGCTGAACTATGCAGGAAAGTAAAGAACACTAGCAGAAGAACCGAGAAAACAGCGATAATAGCCGAGTTTCTAAGAAAGCTAACGCCAACTGAAGCTGAGATAGCGGCGAGGCTTCTAGTAGGGAGAATTTTTCCCGAGTATTCGGAGCTAACCCTTGACGTAGGCTTTTCGATGATAAGGAATGCGCTGGCAAACATAAGTCCACAGGCTCTCCTCTTCGAAGAACCCGTAACCATAGAGGAGGTATATCAAATACTTACCAAGATAGCTGAGGCAAAAGGGGAAAATTCGAGGAGGAGAAAGGAGAGACTTCTAACTTCATTGCTCAGCAGGCTAAGTGAGGCCGAAAGGGAGTACCTGATAAGGTCGATATTCGGGGAAGTGAGGATAGGAGCATCCGAGGGATTAATACTAGAGGCGATAGCCAAAGCCGTTAACACAAAACTGGATACCGTGAGGAGGGCATACATGTTCCTAGGGGACTTGGGCGATGTGGCGCGAATAGCCCTTGAAGGAGGAGAAGAGGCTCTTAGCAGAGTAACCCTAACGTTGTTTAGGCCCGTAAAGCCTATGCTCGCCGAAATGTCGTATAGCATTAGAGAGGTGTTAAGGGAATTCGGAAACATAGCAGCGTTCGAATACAAGTACGATGGAGTAAGAGTTCAGATACATAAGAAGAAGGATCTAATACGAATATTCACTCGAAGGCTAAGCGAAATAACCCAGAGCCTTCCAGACATAATTGAATTGGTTAGAAGGAACGTGAACGCCGATGAAGTCGTGCTCGATGGCGAGGTAATAGGCTTTAAAGATGGAAAGCCCATAAGGTTTCAAGATTTAGTTAAGAGGGTAAGGAGAATAAGGGATGTGTGGAAGCTTATAGGGAAGATCCCCTTAGAGCTTAGGCTATTCGACATACTCTACCTAAACGGCAAGGTGCTAGTAGACGAACCCTATGAGAGGAGGTGGAAACTCCTAGAGAGCGTAGTGAAGGATAAGAACATGCTAGCTAAACGTATAGTTACTGGAAGCGTTGAGGAGGCAGAACGTTTCTTCGAGGAGTCTATAAGTGAGGGACACGAGGGACTAATGGCTAAATGTCTCAAAAGTAAATATACTCCGGGAACCAGAGGCAAGAACTGGTTTAAAATAAAGCCCGCCGATACCATAGACGTAGTAATAGTTGCAGCTGAATGGGGTCATGGTAGACGGAGGGGCTGGCTCAGTGACTACTACCTAGCAGTTAGGGATGAAAATACAGGCGAATACCTTGTCGTCGGAAAAACGTTCAAGGGGTTAACTGACGACGAATTCAGGGAAATGACTAAGAAGCTTCTAGAGCTAAAGATAGCGGAGGAGGGGTACGTAGTGAAGGTAATACCCAAAATAGTGGTTGAGGTGGCCTACAGCGAAATACAGCAGAGCCCGAAGTATAAATCGGGACTAGCCCTAAGATTCGCAAGAATAGTGAGGATAAGATACGATAAATCCCCTGAAGATATTACGACGCTAGGTGAGCTGAAAAAGAGGTATGAGATGCAGTTCAGGTATAAAGCCAAAGTATTTTAACGTCTTCTCTATACCATTAGCTTGATTAATATGAAATCTGATCTAAGGATCATCGTTTTCACGGCACTGCTACTTACATTATTTTCGCCAGCTCTCTCACTCCCTCAAAATCACGAGATAGAGATCTATATAGCGGATAGTGTAGCTGAATACTTAATCCTAACAACGCTAATAGATCCTAGTAATGAGTTTGTAGTTCTGAACGGAAGCGGTGTCCATAACCTTATCAGCCAGCTTTCACTATACCTTGATGCATCCCTAGTGCTGGTAAGAGAAATAGCGGATTATGAAGACGTATTCAACAAGTCAATAGAGATAGCTCAATACTTTAACTCTAAGCTAGATAGCATAGTAATGGTTAATGTAGAGAATGAATCGCTGTCCGTTGTAGCATCACTAATAGCTTCAGCGCTTAACCATCCGCTAATAATGTATGAAAACCGCATAGAACTTGAGAAGCTGAAAAACCTAGGAGTAGAAAACGTATTTACCATAGGCGTAGGTGAAGATGTGGTCAATAAGCTAAAGGAATACTTTAACGTACGATCAATCCACGATATTAGTGAGGCATTAGCTTTTTACAATAGTATGTTAAGTAACAGTAAAACGCTGACAATAGCTCTGAAAAACGACGAGCTAGCTTTCATATCTGCCCTCTATGCTAAGGCAAAGAAGTCACGGTTCATAATTGTAGATAAAATACGGAAGGAGAATGAAGAATTAGTTAATTCGTTAGCAGGAATCGAGAAAGTAATCCTAGTATCATCCTTCAAAAACCTTAAAACCGAGAGAGCATACTCAAAACTATTAAATATATTAATGAAAGGAGGGGTCGACGAGAAATATATAGAGCCTGCAGTTGCACTTATTTCAGGAATATCGAAAAGCCATGCATCAATATTTGCCGTAAGAACCCTAAATTCAGGCAGAATACTGAGGAAGCTCAATAGGGGACAAAACCTGATATTTATGGACGACAGCTATTCATTAACCCAAAAAATAATCAGAATAGGACGGAGGGCGGGGCTAGTCCCTAAGACCCTATACAGTGTAGGCAAGAGAGGCAACATAACAACAGGAAACATAATTAATCTATTAAACAACGGAAACATGTTAACATACATAAACCTACATGGAAACCCTCTCGGATACGGGCTTACAACATACGGACCCTACGTCCTCCATGCAGGTCACGTATCAGTAATAGCTCCAACAATAATAGTAACATTATCATGTCTAACATGCGATTTCGATGCAGAATACCTATATAGCGCAAAGGAAAGCATAGCGCTAAAATTCGTTTCAGCTGGAGCACTAGCATACGTAGGAGCCTCAAGGACAGAATTCACAAATGAAATAGAGATAAGTACAGCCTATCCTGAGCTAATAGTATACCTACTAACCCACGGAGTAACGTTGGGAGAGGCGGTAAGGATAATAAATAACATACATATAAAGGAAAAGAAGGGACCATACATGTACCTAATAGGGGACCCAGACATAGTACTAGATAACATAAATTTTGAGTATAGGGTAGAGACGGTAAGCGGAAACGAGCTTTACAGAATAGAAATAACTAACTTGACAGAAGTAGTCTACGTAAAATTCATAATCGATAGAAATAGGGATGATATTAAAAAATTTGAGGAAGATACTCCAAATATATTCAAAAGAATATACGTTGAGAAAACGAGCGAAGGTAAGTACATAGTGAATGTCTTTATGACAAAGATTTTCTCCAGCGACGTAGGCGACTTTAAGCCTGGAGAAAGTATTAAGCTGAAAATAATTTACAAGCCGTCTCTACAAATGATAGTATTAACTATAGCGCTAGTAGCGTTCTCCCTCGTTGCAGTAATGCTGCTTCTAAAGAGGCATTCGAAATAACTTATGCATGTAGTTAGACAAATTTTATGTATACCTTATTGGTAGAAGTAAAGAAGATTCTAAGGATGCGTGCATGTACTGTTTAGGTAAAGGGCATAAAGGAGACTTTTTAATTTACATTTTACGTTTGTAAAGCATGCTAATTTTTCTCATATATAAATTTTACCATAAAGGTTAAATTCTCCACGAGGCTATATATACCAAACTAGATACCTAGGTGTTTACGTATGAGTGAGGAGAAAACAGAGGTTAAACCTGAGGTAGTAGCAAAACCAATTACAATCAAATCAATAATACTTGGAATAATAGGAGCTATAGCTGGCGTAACAGCAGCGTCAATCCTAGGTCCAACAAGCGGATTCATACCAACAGCTGAAGTAGCAGTTATGATGACAGTTATACTCGCATTACTGCAACTGTTCACTCCAATAAAATTCACACTCGCCGAATACGTCTTC
>QMRD01000075.1 GCA_003649225.1 Thermoprotei archaeon
AAGAACCATGGCTCTATTTCCAATAAAAAGACAGACAATATAAAACTACTGTCTTTATGGACTGAAACCGTTATAAAAACATACTATTCGTATGGAATCCAGTTTAATATTAAAATAGATAAAAGCCCTGGCCTATTAATTACCAAGCCTTATAATGTTACTTTCAGGAATTTAGATGGTATTGAAAAGAACTATACATTTAAAGTTATATCAACAATTAGCGTTGACGATATATGTGAGCTTTACTGGTATGCTCCTCAAAGCATTTCAATAGCCTATAGCAGAATTGAAGGATTAAATTTAACAAACATAGGATTCTATGGATGGAGCAAGGACGTTATGGTAGCATTAAACATGTCTATAAATAAAATATCACTAGAGAAAACTAGCATATTGTCTCCAGTTTATGTTAACGTAGAATTTACCTTGCTTGATGAGAATCTTAATCCAGTGCTTATAAACATTAGTAATATAAAAATAAAGTACTTTGATCCAACAAAAAATATATCAAACGAGGAAAATCCTTGGATTGATGCAGAAATAATTTCATTAGAATATCTTGGTCTTGGAAAATATAGAGCTAAGTATGAATATGACGTTAATGGCTTGCCAAGCGAGATAGCTAATTATGCTAATAAATACGCATTCTTCATACTTATGACCATTAATGATAGCAGAGGAATATATATAGAGGCATGTTCATACAATTCATTTAAGATAGCTTTTCAAGACAATTTTAACGGTAGCTTAAACGCAGAGCAAGTATATGTTATTGAATATGGCATTGATGGAACAATTGCGTGTTTTAATAGGAAAATATCCTATGATTCTAAGGTACCAATACCGCCTATACCAATTAACATTATAAATGTAACGGATGTAAACGAAGGGAATATAACATATTTTGACATTGAATTATGGAGATATCCCTTTAAGGTATGGCGTGTAAATGTAATGGGTGTAGAAGTTGGCGAAAGACCAGACTTTAGCGATGCCATGCCGAATGTATTTAACTATAAATGCAAGCTTATATTTTACCTAAATCTCAGCAGTATAAATTATGGGGATACGAAGGAGATAGTTATTAATTGGAGTATTATAATTAGAGATTTCTCGCGATATGAATACATTAAGGAGAAAAATTATTTCGGAGGTCTATATTATGATAACAAAATATTCAATGTATCTAGAACTGATTATGCTGCAACTAAATATATCTTCATGATTAAGAACTATGCTAGCGATACGGAGCACGCCTACTTTATGCATAATATTAAGTCTTATAGCATAGATGAATATGCATCAAAATGCTATAATTTAAGAGCATTCTTCTGGAGAAAGCTTGATAGGCTTAATGAAGAAAATTACATTCTAGCTTACGTAGCATACAATTTAAGGTATATACGCATAATTGGCGTTTATAGGTTAACACTTGCTACAGGCTATACATTAACGCTAGGATGTAGGCTTTATCCTCCATACCAATACTTCTACGTACGTGAGGATGATAGCGATCCTGGATCCCTTCAAAACTATCCTCTCCGATATTGTGATAATGGCTTCAAATGGCTTTTCTCGGACATTAAGAGATTATTCAGCGCCTATTGGGGCATTTATTTAGTAAAAGTAGATGAAAAGTATTTACCTTCGAGGTACTGCTTCTACTTAGATGGCATTTATGGATTCATGGGTATAGATGCTTCTCTACTATCCTATAATTTCTATTATAATTTTGTGCTTTGGTATGATGATGAAGTCTTCAGCTATCCTGAAGTAAGGGTGTTGGGAGATTCTATATTTAATTTCTTCAGTGAGGATAGTGCTCTATCAATTCAGGTAGTAAATATAGGTACATAAACTATAGTAAGAGCTTTACGTACATAACATCAATATACTTTTATTGTTACCATAAGGTATTTATTGTAATAATGCCATTTTAAGTTAAGCGTAGGTGGTTTAATGATACTAGAGATATTTCAGACTATAAATATTTTCAGTTTAGTGAACTTAATTTTTGCTATCACGGCACTTTTAATGGCTATTTTATCGATTTATTTCAGTGTTAAAATGACTAGGAGGACTAAGGAGAGGTTTTCTGAAATTGAAAAAACATTAGCAGATCTTAAGAGGAGTCGCGTAGAAGTAGTGCCTTTACCTAGGGAAAAGAGAAAAGTTCCTGTTGGAGTAAGTATCACTCAGCCTGAAATGCTTAGAAGAGTAGAGGAGAAGCCTAGGGAGATAGAACCCCTTGTCAAGGAAATTGAGATAGAGAAACTCGATGATTTGAGCAATCAGATGAATTTTATTGAAGGAACCGTTATCTTTAGCTCTGAGGGGATGGTTATTGACAGTAGCGGCTCTATTGAGAGCGAGAAAATTGCAGCGTATTTAGCTATGTCTTATGACTATGTTATTAAGGCGGGAGTTGAACCTGAATATGTAGTATTGGGCGATGAAAGGTTCTGTGTCATGTTGAAGTTAGAAAGATATGGTGATAGTGATATATATGCTTATGTTCAAAGTAGTAAAGCCCTTTCATTGAAAGATATAGATATTATAAGGAATAGTATAAAAACATATCTTAGGAAGATATTGAGGGGTAAGACTTGAGTTCGGAGGAAAAAGAGGTAGGTAAGAAATACAAGGTTCTAACAGATATAGTCTACTCTAGCAAGGGATCAATAGAGGTTATAGTACTAGTTAGGCCTGATGGGACCCCTATTGATAGCTACGCTTTTAAAAGCATAGATGCCGACTACCTCTCCGCAGCCACAGCAGCTATTGTGGGCACAGTATCTGCTGTTACTCAGCTTATAGGCGCTAACGAGTTTAGTCGCATTGATGTACAACTCGGCGATAACCGTCATATAATAATAGTACCATACGAGAAAAATTACGTTGCATGTATAACTAAGTCTAAGCCTAATTTAGGATTTGTGTATATAATTCTCAATACTTTCCTTAAGCCTGGAGGAAGTAAGGGTGGCTAGGAAGGTATATAAGATCGTTGTTGCAGGAGCATTTAATAGTGGTAAGACAACATTTGTTAAAAGTTTATGCGGTAAAATCCTAAACACTGATAAGAGACTTTTCAGGGATGATGAGAGAAAAATTAAAGAAACAACAACTGTTGCAATGGATTTCGGCAAGGTCTATATTAATGGTAAAATGCTGTATGTATTTGGTACTCCTGGTCAGTTTAGGTTCTGCTTTATGTGGGATATATTGTCTAAGGGCATGGATGGATTTATTTTATTAGTTGATAGCAGCGACTTAGATAGCATTAAAATTGCTAAATTTATTTATAGGCATTTTAAAATGTATGGTAATCATCCGCATGTTGTAGGCGCTAATAAGCAAGATATTAAGGATTCTTTAACGCCAGCCAAGATTAGAGACCTTTTAGAAGTACCTCAGGAAATCCCCGTTATACCTGTTATATCGTTAAGAAAAGATAGCGTAGTTGAAGCCGTGAAGGTTCTTCTTAAAGAAATAGAGAAGAAAGAAAGCTCAGAAAACAGTTAAAATTATTTTCTCTACCATGCTGAGCATAGGTTTAATGTGGCTAGTTTTCAAGGGCTTGATTATTACATCTACGTTATACCGCAATAACTTTCGTTTAAATTCGGATATATTCTCTATATAATATACAATATTTAAATTGTTTTTTAGATATTTAGTACATTTGTAGTATATTAATTCAGGCTTTTCGCTCAGATGCTCTTCATTTGATTTATAATATGCATGGGAGCTTATTGCTACTACGTGTAGTCCTGGACCTCCTTCTCGATGTGCTACCACTCTTACTTCTCCTGTTTCTAGTCATGTCGCTTTAAATATGCGTTCTATTCAGTAAAACCTTCTATCCATTGCTTACTCATCAGGATTCCATGAACCCTCTATCATTATTAGGAAAAGAGTCCTCAACTCCTTAAGTCTAATGCTGGCATTTTAAATCATAAAATTTATACCTTTAGGCATAGATCTGGCTCATGTACTAGTTTTAATGTTTTGCTTCAATAGCTGGATGCTACTGTTACTAAGGCTACAATAACTATTGATATTGTAATGACTCCTTGCCTGAATCTCTAGAACTCAATGTTCTTTAATTGTTTCCATTAAGTTTATAGGTTTTTGTATATCCGCTTAAAAATCTATATTGTTGAAATATGTAACTTTTACTCATATTAAGGTGAGATTTTATGTAATAGTTATTTATAAGTAAGACATATCTTTATCTATTGAAAATTATTTCTCAGGTGTTGCTTATGAAAAAATCTTATTTTACGTGCTATGCTATTAGTCCCGTTATTGCTACGGTTATTATTGTTGCTGTTACTATTGCTGTTGCTATAGCTTTTGCTCTCTGGGCTTCCGGCCTGCTCAGCGCTGCTGGCTATGGTACTAGACCTATTAAGCTTGCCATTCATGGAGAGTTTCAAGTAAGGGATAACGACTTCTGGATTGCCGTTAAGAATCTCGGCAGCGATCCTGTCTGGATTGACAGGGTTCTTGTTAACGGTAAACCGGGCGTTATAATCCTCTATGCGAGAGATGCAGATACTGGTGGGTACGTTTTAACTGAAGAAAGACAAATCATGATCTACCCCGGCCATACCGTTGAGATATATGGTGTTACTCCGTTTCTACTTAAGCCTGGCATGTTTTACGAGCTTACTTTTCACACAGCCAGTGGAATAGTTTTTTCAAGGAACCTTAGAGCTGAATACAGGACTACTGAAGCCATTATCACGTTCAGCAGTGAGGAGGAAATCAACGAGGGAACTTCTGGAGGAAGTCACGTATCAGGCTCTGGATCCGTATCATTTGGTGAAGATCTGCCCTCTTCTTTACCCGAGCCTCTAAGCGATGTCTCGGTTTCAGCTATACTCACCGAGGGCAGTAGTGGTG
>QMRD01000076.1 GCA_003649225.1 Thermoprotei archaeon
AACCGTAGCCTTACTTACTATCCACTTCTCTCCATCCACGAGCGCTAGAACATAGTCTGCATCGGGATTAATCCACATGTTAGTAACTCCGTATATCGTTTCAGGCCTGAGGGTCGCAGCCATGAGGTATGCATCGTTATACCTGAACTTCAGTAACACGTATTCTATGGGTGAGACACCCTCCCCCTCAAGCCTATCATGATCACCTGTTGGACTTTGACACTTAGGACACCATATAACCGGGTGAGTTCCCCTAGTGACATAGCCCTTCTTTCTAAGGGTATTGTATTGCCACTCTATGAAACGGCTATACGTGGGCGTTAAGGTCGTAGTTATGAACTCCCTCCTCCAGTCTATCGAGTAACCCATTCTCTTCATATCCCTTTTCGCTAACTTACGGTAGTATTCAGCTATATACTTAGGATCTGTAAACTTCTGTATCTCGCTTTCCGGAACACCGCTGTCGAGCAGTATTTTTATCTGAACTTTATCCCCAAGCTTAACCCTTTCAGCTACGCCCTGGATAGGCTCGCCTGTAGCATGCCATCCCTGTGGGAAGAGCACATTGTATCCCTGCATCCTCTTAAACCTAGCATAGATATCGACTTTCGTACACGTATAGGCATGTCCCAAGTGTAGTGGACCGTTTAGGTAGGGATACGGGAAGGTCACGAAGACCTTAGGTCTACTTGGATCAGGATCCGCTTCGAATATTCTTGCATCCTCCCACCTTCTCTGCCACTTCTCCTCTATAGAGTGGAAACTCAGCATCAGGGCATCACCAGAAGGAGACTATATTCTAGGATATAGAAAAATTCTTTCCCTTTCAAAAGACTAGGATAGGTATAGCGTATGTAACCACCCCAGACGGCAGAATATTACATTATAAATAGTTTATAAATACTTTACTACAGCCTAAACAACTTAAACCCTATATAGTCAACCAAGAAAACTATTAAGCATCAGCAGAAATATTATTAGCTATCATAAAAACCACTAATGCCAGAGTTAGTGTTGAGTTGTAAATTATTGACGCGAGAGTGTTTAGGCTTATTGCATATACTCCACCTATCAGGTTAAACGCCGTATGAAATAGGATGGGAGTTAGTAATCCATCTCTTATGTATAGTTCCTGGAGTATAACTCCCATTATAAAATAACTTGATATAAATATTGTCAGAGTAACGTCAAGTTTCGGCGGAAGGTGATATATAGAAAACATGGCAGATACAACTATTATCGAAAATGTTATTCTGCCAACCGCCTTTTGAAAATTCTCGTAGAGGAAGAATCTAAAGTAGAGCTCTTCCGAAAACGACGATACGGTGCATGATAGTATTTGCAGTATTGGATAACTGTATCCAGTTATTTGCGCGTAACCGCTTGTCCCTAGGATAGCTAGGTTAAAGGCATGCGGTATTAAGGCATAAAATGCTCCGCTTTTCATTGACGAATAGAAATTCACTATCCTCCGCCTATAATCCGCTCGAGATGAATATAGGTAGCTTAAGATCATTATGATGTATGAAAGAGTATTCGCCGCATGAAATTCAAATGTGAATTTAGTTAGGTTTATGCATACTATAGCTATATACGTTAAGATGGCTATAACTAGATGGTTCAAATACTACCCCATTGCTCTAAAGCTAGTAAAGTTACCAGAGCCAGCTCCATCTTTTAGCTTTTAGATACTTCCCTACTACTGATATTTTGGCTCCACAGTACTTGCATTTGTTGTCCTCTGTTAGATTCCATTCGCTTATGTAGAACCCTATTCTTCTAATGAGCATTTTTCCGCATGAGGGACAATAAGTGTTCTCGCCGGAGTGCCCTGGAACGTTTCCGAGATATACGTAGTTTAGGCCTACCTCTTTCGCTATCTTGTATGCTCTCACTAGGGTTTCTATGGGCGTTGGAGGTCTATCCAGAAACTTATAGTGAGGGAAAAACCTGCTTATATGCAACGGAGTATCTGGGCCTAAGTTTTCTAAATGCCACTTAGCCATAGCTTCTATTTCCTTAGGATCATCGTTTAGGTCGGGTATGACTAGATACGTTGTCTCTACATGTACTCCCTTCTCCTTTAACGCTACTATCGCGTCGAGTACTGGCTGAAGCCTTGCACCGATATATTTCCTATAGGTCTCCTCCTTGAAGGCCTTAACATCAACATTTGCTGCATGTATGTATTTTGCCGCCTCGGATACTATTTCCTCGCTGAAATAGCCGTTAGTGACGAACACTATTTTTAAGTCATGTTTTGAAGCAAGCTTCGCTACATCCATACCATATTCAAACCATATTATAGGCTCATTATAAGTTATTGATATTGAAGGACACTCGTACTTAACCGCTAATCTAACCACCTCTTCCGGGGGCACGTATCTAAGGTGCACCTCCTTCGGATCAGCTCGCGAAATGTCATGATTTTGACACCATGGACACCTAAAGTTGCATCCGACTGTGCTAATGCTGAATGTTGGAGAGCCAGGATACCAGTGGAAGAGAGGCTTCTTCTCGATGGGATCTATACTCATAGCAGAAATTCTCCCGTAGACTAGCAGGTAGAGTTTACCATCTATGTTTTCTCTAGCTAGACATATGCCTCTTCCACCAGGCTTTATGATACACTTGTGAGCACAAACATAGCATTGAACGACATTATCCTCGAGTTTCCTATAGTATCTTGCCTCATGAATATTCTTTTCCATACTACCACTACAATATACTATTTTCAGTTAATTGACATAAGAGTGTTTCGCTAACCTTAAGCCAACAATATTGGCTCGCTAGCTTTATCAGTGAATATATGAATATAGAGTACGAGAAAATGTTCCTCAGGTTTACGGGATATAATACTGGGAAGAAGAAGTGTAAGTTATGTGGCAGGGAGGACGTAGTCATATCCGAGGTTATTGGAGTCTGTAGCGAGTGTCTAAGGAATAACCCCGAGGAAGCATTAGCAATAGCCAGAAGAAGCCACGTCATCAGTAGAGGTAGATACGGCCTCCCCGGTTCCCCACCTAAAGGGGGGAGCGTTAAATGTAATATTTGCGCTAATGAATGTGAGCTCAAGGAGGGCGAGAAGGGATTCTGCGGGCTTGTTGAAAACAGAAATGGCAGGCTCTATCGATACGCTGGATTTCCCGATAAGGCCGTAGTCGACTATTACTACGATCCCTTGCCCACGAACTGCGTGGCTGAATGGTTCTGTCCAGCTACTACCGGCTTAGGCTACCCTAAATATGCTGTTAAGAGTGACGGCGAGAGGGGGTTCTATAATCTCGCAGTATTCTATGGCGCATGCAATTTGGACTGTATATTTTGTCAGAACTGGAGCTACAGAGAGAATACACGCAAGTTAAAGCCATTAATGAGTGCACGGGAGCTTGCGTCAAAAGTACACGATAAAGTTACATGTATATGTTTTTTCGGTGGAGATCCATCTCCCCAGATTATTCACGCAATAGCTACCTCCAGAATTGCATTGAAGAAGGCTAGGGACGACGGGAGAATTCTCAGAATATGCTGGGAAACTAACGGCTTAATGAATCCAAAGCTCCTCGAGGTGGCTGTTAAATTATCCCTTGAAAGCGGGGGTATATTTAAGTTCGATATAAAGGCTTGGACTCCATCCATATATGAAGCGTTAACCGGCGTTAGCAATAAGATGCTATTTGAGAACTTTAAGCTTGCATGTAAATACATTGATGAAAGACCTGAAGTTCCATTAGTAATGGCTAGTACCCTCCTGGTTCCCGGGTATGTTGACGTATACGAGGTTAGGATGATAGCTCGCTTTATTGCAAGCATAGACCCCGAGATACCGTACTCTCTCTTAGCTTTTCACCCAGACTATATGCTGACCGATTTGCCTCCTACGAGCAGGATTCATGCCCTTGAATGTCTTAATGCAGCCAAGGAGGAAGGATTAAAGAACATTAACATAGGCAACATATGGCTACTAGGCGATTACTATTAGACAGTTAAGATAAGCTTAATGTTTCTATATCCGTTTACTGTAGTTAAAAGGCAATGGCAATATGACATTAAATGTACTAGGAAATATTTTTATAGAAAGGGTTATACTACCTACATGGCTAGAGGTGATAAGATTAGTGGGCTGGATTAAAATTATAGAGCTTGAAAAGATGGATTTAAAGGACGTTATATTAATCCAAGGCCTACCAGGCCTTGGATTCGTGGGTAAAATTGCAGTAGATTATATGATTGAAGTTTTAAATCCTGTCAAGATAGCCGAACTATACTCCGACTATTTACTTCTTCCAGATGGTAAATCGGGGGTTATAATTAATTACAAGGGTATCGTATCCTTACCAAAGTACGAATTTTATGCCTATAAAGGAGATAAGAACATAATATTCTTAGCTGGAGATACTCAGCCAGTATCATGGGCACAGTATACGGTGGCTGAGAAGGTAATAGAATATGCGTCGAAATATGGTCTTCAGATGATAGTTACACTTGGTGGAACAACATCAGTTAGCGGAAAATATAATGTCTTTGGCGTAGCTACAAGTGAGGACTTAGCTAATCTCCTGAAGAAGTACGGAGTCAAATTATCTCAAGGCGGCGCGGTTACTGGTGCATGTGGTATAATGCTCGGTCTGGCTAAACTCCATAATATAAAGGCGTTTAGTCTATTAGGCAGTATTACTCAGCTTTATCCAGATGTTATTGCAGCTAAGAACGTGATAAAGATTGTAACGGAGATGTTTAATCTTAAAATCGACTTCACGAAGATAGATAAGGTTATTGAAGATATGAAGATGAAGGCAACTATAGCGGAGAAACTTAGCCAGTTAGCTAAAATAAAGAAGGAGAAGAAGGGCGAGGCACCGCCTAGATACTATATGTAATTAGCCTTA
>QMRD01000077.1 GCA_003649225.1 Thermoprotei archaeon
AAGCTTAAAAATAATACGGGAAGACTGAAAAAACTTGAAGTTTTTACGTATGTTGAATGGTGGCTTGGAACGGCCTACGATATAGACAGGCAATTTCATGGTTTGTTCTATGATTTATGGGTTGAGGATAACGTAATGTTTGTAACAAAATATTTCTGGACAGGATACGATGGAAGCTGGAATAGATCATGGGACTATATAGCCTTTCTAGCGGCCTCGATAGCTCCAAGCGGATTCGAGGGAAGTAGGGTTAACTTCGTAGGAAGTGGTGGATCAATTAGAGATCCAGTAGCAGTTAGGGAGGGTGTATGTACAAACACTAGTGGGCGGGGCTTTGAGCCAGTAGGCGTGTTTAAGCTCGATATATCCTTAAAGCCAGAAGAGGAGAGAACATTCATAGTTTTAATAGGTGTTGGGAAAAGCGTGGAGGAGGTCAAAGATTGTGTACGAAAGTACATAGACCTAAGGTATTCACTGGATAGGCTGGAGGATGTTAAGCTCTTCTGGGATAAGCTCCTGAGTAAAACGCTGGTTGAGACCCCAGATAAATACCTAAACTATCTCGTCAACTACTGGTATAAATACCAGACTATAAGCGCTAGAATCCTATCTAGGAACGCCTACTACCAGCAGGCAGCTGCCTACGGCTTTAGAGATCAGCTTCAAGATACGTTAACTCTTCTCTTGGTGGACTACGAGTGGGCTAAGAAACAGATATTGGAGCATGCTAGGCATCAGTTTTCGGATGGAAGCGTGCTACATTGGTGGCATGAACTAAATGATAGGGGCATGAAATCCGAGCATTCGGATACTTCACTCTGGCTTCCCTTTATGGTTATAAACTACATAAAGGAGACGGGCGACTACAATTTCCTTAAGCTGAAGGTGCCCTTCTATGATGGTGGGGAGGCGTCAATATTTACTCACTGTGAGTTAGCAATAAAGAGATGCCTAAGGAACTTCAGTAAACGAGGCCTACCGTTATTTTTAGCTGGAGACTGGAACGATGGTTTTAACGCCATAGGAATTAAGAGGAGGGCTGAAAGCTGCTGGCTCGCAGAGTTCCTATATTTAGTTTTAATGGAGTTCTCGAGGCTATGTACGATTATAGGTGATAGGAGAAAAGCCAAAAAATACAGGAGAAAGGCGCGTGAGCTAAAGAGGAAGTTTAATGAATTATGTTGGGATGGTGGCTGGTTTATAAGGGGTTTCGACGACGAGGGTGAGGCTATAGGAAGTAGCGCTTGCAGAGAGGGCAAGATATTTCTCAACGCTCAAAGCTGGGCTGTAATTTCAAAAATTACATCGAAGAAAAGAGCTAAAAAGGCTATAATATCAGCCGAGAAGATGCTAGATACAGAGTATGGTCCAGCTTTATTCACACCAGCATATAGTCGCCCATACGAAAAACTCGGTTACATCTCTAGGTATGCTCCGGGAACTAAGGAAAACGCTGGAATATTTATGCATGCTGTAACGTGGATGATCATAGCAGAGTGCATGCTGGGAAGAGCTAGGAAGGCCTATGAAATATATAGGAAGACTTGTCCAGCATACAGGGGATTGGATCCGTGGAAATGTAAAACAGAGCCCTATGTAACGTCGGAGTGGATAGCTGGACCTGAATCTAAATACTTTGGTGAGGGATGGAACTCCTGGTTAACAGGCTCAGCTGCGTGGAGCCTTAGAGCGGTTCTCGACTACATATTGGGTATAAGAGCGGACTACGATGGGCTTATAGTTGACCCATGTATACCAAGGGAGTGGAGGGAATATAGGGTTCGCAGGTTCTTTAGAGGAGCAACCTACGAAATACACGTTAAAAATGAGGCTGGAGTATCTAGGGGGGTAAAAAAGATACTTGTCGATGGAAGTGAGATAAAGGGCGTTAAGCTACCCTTATTCAAAGATGAGGAAACACACTATGTTGAGGTAATTCTGGGATAGTTATCTGCTATATTTATCAACCCACCTACTATAGACGTCAGTCCAATCTCCTCTTCCAACGAATACTGTTAGCTGAAACTCCCTTGACTCTCTAGGCCTTAATGTCACAGTATTAAATACTAGCTCTATTGAGTAATAGCTGGGGCTAAAGTAACGTTTTACTAGAGATACATCATCCAGACTCCATAGGATTCCAAGTATTTCTTTCGTTGTATTATTGTAGTAGGCAGCCCATCCATTTGTTACTCTCTCGTCGCTAAGCTGAGTGTGGCGCCGCTTATACACCTCCTTATATCTTTCCTCGGGAAGTTCCTTAAGATAATACGTCGGCCACGTTATTCCAGAATAGTTGGGTTCAAACCTTTCAACGTAAGTTCCGTTTTCAACAGGAAGATACAGCCAGTCATCCGTACTTACATTGCCTCCAATATTTAGATAGTTGCATACCCACAGCGACACCTTCTGCGTAGTTCTATTTAAGTTTGTAACTATATACTTTACATCAAACTCTGAATTAATGGAATCCATTGAGATCACTTTCTCAAGCTTGATTCTGCCTACGTTTTCTCCTTCAAGCACCTTAGAGAACATTACCTTTACCCTTTTACCATAGCCCCTAAGTATCTCGTAATCATATCTCTCGTTAGCTAAATATACTCCCCACCCCTCCTCGAGAAATGTATCATACAGCATGCCCAGCGACTCGTAAACTTCATTGGTTCCAGTTTCCTTATATATCAGGCTATTTATCCTCCCACCGCTGTTTGGAGCAATTGATAGGAGAAGCTTATTATTCTCCATAACTACTTCATCCACGCCATCCTCGTTAAAATCAAATGTCTTAATCCTGGCCTCATTTATTAAAGGTATGTAAGTATCCTCCTTTATCGCCCTAAGTACCAGCCTAGATTTAAGCCCCTTAATGTATGGAATTCTAGATAACCTTTCAATAAACCTAACTAATTCATCGGATGTTCTGCATCTAACTTTCGCAAATATGTTAGATTCATTCTCAATAACATAAAGTTCCGTAATTTCATGCATGGATGAAAGATTTTTAATTGCCTCAGAGAGCATAGAGGGCTCGACTTTAATCTCCAGCAGAGAAAGATAGTCATAGTTAACTTTCTTAACGTCAAGCTGAACGGTATACTTCTTAATAATGCCCTTCTTAACCATCGCATCCATCCTACGCTTAACGGTAGTCGCTGTAGCTTCAATGCCGAATTCCTTAAGACGCTCAGCTATATCAATAAGCGAGGTCCTGCTATTCTCCATTAAAATCATTAGAATTCTCTTATCTATCTCGTCCAGCATCGCTATACACCCTCATATCTTCTCGACTTATGTATTAAAAACTCACATATTAAAGTTTATTTCGAACAATAACTCGTAAAATTCCAAAATTAACAAGATTATCCGTGTACGAAATATGGCTGACTAAAGCTATAATTACTTTAAGGCGATATTTAGAAAACAACATAGTATAGAAAAAAATAAATATTCGATAGTTAAAATATAAAATTGCAGTGTTAAAAAAAGGTGTTAGTATGAATAAAAATAAAGTGTCGGGCCTACTTATTGCGGTAATGCTTCTTCTAATGCTCCTGCCCATGCTTAGAATAGACAGCTACGTTAAGGCCACCCCCCAAAGAAGAGTTGTATTTGAATGGGTTAACCAAACAGCCAAGAAGTTCCGTGTAAAGACTTCATACATTGAATGCTACTTTGAGGGAGAGCAGGGTGGAAGCCTAATAGAGATAAAACACTATGCTGTACCAAACGTGGATTTTGTAGATGACGTAAAAATGGCTGCGACAGGTCCCGACATCGGCTGGACCTCGTCGAGATGGGGCATAGACATTTCAAATGTCACGGTATCTTACAGGGAAATTGAGGAGGATCTATTGGAGGTAAACGTTACTGCATTAAATAATAACATAAAGTTTGAGCATATATTCTACTTTACGGACAGCGACGTAATACTGGTCTGGTACAGAGCCACACTCCTAGCAGATATCAATCTAACTTCAATAGGAGCAGAATTCGTACCAGCAACCATAGCTACTTCAGGAGCCCAGGTTGTATGTACAGACTACTTCGGTAACCTAATAACCCACACATTGAACGGTAGCATGCTCTATATAGTATTTGGAAATTCAAGCGAAGGAACACTGCCTCTAAAGGAGAACTGGATGGCCGTATATAACCCGGACATAAACGCTTTCGCTGGAATAATATGGCTTGACCCAGAGATGTTTATAACCGATAAGTCGACCGTAGGTGTGTGGGACGGCGCGGTATGGTCTGTAGCTTCGCTAGTCTCCAGATGGTTTGAAGATCCCAAGGGCAAGGTATTCCCGAAGGGAACAACATTCGAAAACTACCTATTAATAGTCGTCGGCTCTGGAAGCTATGATAGAATTAGGGCACTAGGTGAATTAGTAAGAAACATAAATTCATACTATCAGAGAGTAAAGATATCTACACTACTAGAGCAGATAAGCTCGCTTCAGAGCGCATACTCATCTCTACAGTCAGACTACAACTCCCTCCAGACCCAGTATAATACACTTCAAACGGAGTATAACTCATTAAAGGCAGAGTTCGATGAATATAAAGCTCAATATACGGTTACTCAGGCCCAACTGCAGCAAACACAGACGACTTCAATAGTTATAGGCATTGTAATAGGTCTAATAATAGGATTCGCTTTAGGATGGTTTATAAAGAAGAAAAAGTAAGAAGATAATAAAGGTGTCTAAATGAAAAAACTTTTTTTATTTATAATAATTTTAGTGGTAAGCCTAGTAGCTAAGCCCCTTATCGGCGTATTTTCCTACAGTAATGATGACGTCTACGAAAACTACAAGTATAAGGCAACAG
>QMRD01000078.1 GCA_003649225.1 Thermoprotei archaeon
AACTGTCCCCACTGCTATGTTAAGCCTAGGTTTTCGAAGCTGAGGGAGCTTTCGAGTAGTGAGAAGATAAGGCTTGTCAGGGAGGCGGCCGAAATGAACGTAGAGTGGATAGGCTTAAGTGGTGGTGAGCCATTAATCCATCCTGACTTTAAAGCTATAGTTAGGGAGGCATCGGAGCACAATATGGAAGTCAGCGTAGTAACCAGCGGTATAATGTATATGAAGGAGTTGCTAGACGTCATAAGAAGGCATAATGTATATGTAACTGTAAGCCTTGATGGAGCTACTATTAAGAGCCATGAACTAGTAAGAGGAAAGGATGCCTGGAAAAAGACGGTAGGCTTTATTGAGAAGCTTAGATTGATGTCTATAGAATTTTCAACGGTAATAGCCGTAAACCGCTTCAATTACCTTGAGGCCGGGGAATACGTTGAGTTATCAATGGAGCTAGGCTCGAGATGTGCATGCCTTATACCGACTATGAAGACTGGCTCAGCTGTTTCAACTGGAATGTACGTTACGGCACCTAAGTATCTGGAGGCGATAAAGAAGGCTGAGGAAAAAGCTGATGAATTAGGTTTTCCAGTATCCCTATGGTGTTCGCCCTTTGCCGGACTATATGTTCGCTCGCCGTACGTGAAATACGGCAACTGTAGATTCTGGGATAACGTTGACATAGATCCTGCAGGGAGAATACTGTTATGTGACACTATAGACATAGTCCTGGCGGAATACAGGGGCAACCTAGCTGAAGCCGTTGAGGAAAGTCTAAGAAATCCGATAAATAAGCTGGTGGAGGAGGTGGAGGACGACATATGCCTAAAATGTAGAAACTACAGGTTCTGTAGAGGCGGCTGCTTCGCTAGAGCATACATGGAATATGGCGACCTAAGGAGACCTGACCCACTATGTCCAGTAGTATTTTATTCTAAAAGAAATTACTATATTAATAAGAAATAGCCGTTGCTATCCTATGCTATTTAGATATTTGAATTTAAGGACTGTGTATAGATTCTTTGTTTGCTCTCGGGCGAAGGGATTGTGCTGTTAGTCTGTCTCTTCCTCGACAGCTATTTTAGTTAGGGATGTGCTTATAATCCTGCCATATTCCTCGACTAGAACCATTATTGCGGCTCTAGGCGGTATTATCCCTTTCTCGGTAATTATTGCATCAATATACTCCGGTGGAGTAACGTCGAATGCCGGATTTCTTACAATAATATCACTATTTTTCTTAATGTATTCCTCAGGGACAACCTCTAGCGGGCTCCTCTCCTCAATTACTACAAGTTCACCTAGAACGGTTGCTGGACTAAACTTATAAGTTTCGCTGGCGACAAAAAACCTAACCCTGGCCTCCTGTGCGGCAAGGGCTATCTGTGACGTACCTATTTTATTAACAACAGCTCCGTTGGCTGCAATGGTATCGGCACCTACAATAACCTTATCAATCTTCTTTATGAAGAACCTAACGGCCGAATCCGTTATTAGAGTGACATCTATACCTAAATCCCTCAAAGTCCTGTAAGTTATAAGTCCCTGAAACTTAGGCCTAGTCTCGGTTGCGAAAACCCTAATCTCCTTCCCTGATAGGAAGGCGTGCCTTATAACGGATATTGCCGTCGAGCTATTACAGTGAGTTAAAATAGTATCACCACTTGAAATAAGCCTTGAACCTATTCTACCAATCTCCTCAACAGCCTTCTTCGACATCTCAATAAAGCTCTTAGCCGAGTTGATAGCTATACTCCTAAGCTCACTAAAACCCATACCCTCCTCAAACCCCTGAGACACCCTTATTAGCACGTATCCAACAGCGTTCGGAAGAGAGACTGCCGTAGGCCTAGTAGACTTAAGGTAATCCCCAACCAAATTCAAGTAATCAACAAAGCTTTCAGAGTCTCTAGATAAATCGTACTTCTCAGCAGCTATCTTCAAAGCCTTAGCCGCCGCTCTAGCTATCCTACCGGCCCCCCTAATTTTCATAGATTTAATGCCTTCAGCTATCTTAACAACCTCTGGAGGAAAATACTGTGGCGCTACCATAGCTTCACCTCAATCTCCTTCAAAAGATCATCGAGCTCCGGGAACTTCGGCGGCCAGCCATATATGTCTCTAAGTAGGAATATTACCGCCTCAGGCGCTACAAGTCCTTTCTCGGTAATTATTGCGTCAATGTACTCGGGAGGAGTAACATCAAATATTGGTAGAATGGACTTCACATCGCCGAGCTCCTTGATGGCCTCACCAATAAACTTTTCGGACGGCCTCTTAATAGTCAACTCGACGAGCTCTCCGAAGATGGTTTCCGGGCTGAACTTATGGGTTGAGGATGCTATAAACACTCTAACCCTAGCCTCGTGTGCAGCCAGCGCTATCATCGACGTACCAACCTTATTTATAACGGCACCGTTCGCGGCTATCGCTTCTGCGCCAGTAATAACCTTATCCACATCCTTCATAAAATACCGGACTGCGGAATCAACAAAAATAGTGACAGGAATTCCTAGCTCCCTCAGCTTTTTAGCCGTATAGAACCCCTCGGATCCAGGCCTAGATTCAACCACGTAGACCTTAAACTTAACTCCTCTATCCCATGCCTCCTTAAAGAGCCTATAAACGGTACCGCTATATGAAATAGTTAAAATGGTCTCTCCGGGATTAATCCTCCTAGAGCCTATGATAGCAACAGCTTCAACAGCCTCCCTTAACTCCTGTTTAAGCGCCTCAGCCTCCCTCTTCACGGAATCCTTAATCTTTTCAAAATCCCTAGTCTCATCCAGAGCTATATTCAGCCTATGTAGAAGCCTCCTAAGAGAGTTGGCCATCATAACCGACGTAGGCCTAGCGGAATAGAGCTTCTCTACGGCAGTGGAACAGTATTTAAACGCTGTATTAATATCGCTTGAGTATTCGAAGGCCTTAATAAATACCTCTATTCCAGTAGTTACTACATCGGTTGAACTATATATGTTAAATAGAGAGATATCTTCAACCGCCTTATCTAAAATATCATAATAGTTAGAACTAGACATATCATCACGGTTTTTGAATAATATTCATTACATAATTATTTTATAAACGTTACTATGCCTCTCTGACATTAATACGATCTTACGCATCCCTACAGCCGGAAGCTACTGGTTTAAATTCTGTAATTTAAATAGCAATACCATCAAAATTAATTATTATCATGGCGCAAACAATAAAGATTTATTAAATAATTAGGCTAAAAGAGTAGTGGAAACTCCCGTAGTCTAGGGTGGTTACTTGAGCTACTTTAAAGATAAGGCCGATGAGATAGCGTCCTTCCTCTCAGAGCTTATAAGGTTCGATACAACAAATCCTCCCGGAAACGAGCTTGAGGCAGCAAAGTTTGTGGCAGAAAAACTTGGAGAATATGGCATCAACTGTGAGATACTCACGAGCAATTCAAACAGAGGTAACGTTATAGCCAGGATACCTGGATCCAGCAGCGGACCACGTCTACTACTGCTATCACACCTGGATGTTGTACCAGCAAAACCTAGCGACTGGAGGCATCATCCATTCAGCGGTGAAATAAAAGACGGATACGTGTGGGGTAGAGGCGCGATAGATGATAAAGGCCACGTAGCAATGGAAGTATTCACATTGATAGCGCTCATCGAGAATAGGGTGGAGTTCAACGGCGAAATAATATTTGCAACCACAGCCGACGAGGAGATGGGAGGAAAATATGGCGCTAAATGGCTTGTTGAAAACCATCCAGAGAAAGTTAAGGCGGATTACGTTATAAACGAGGGAGGAGGCTTCGGACTACCAGCTGGAGACAAGATAGTCTTTGCCATTCAAACAT
Source organism: Thermoprotei archaeon (assembly GCA_003649225.1). Lineage (GTDB taxonomy): Archaea > Thermoproteota > Thermoprotei > Thermofilales > B9-G17 > B9-G17. Next base: position 3,839 of record QMRD01000078.1, read on the forward strand.
CCGAAAAGGGAGTGTACTGGTTTAAACTTAAGGTTAAAGGTAGACCTGGACATGCATCAATGCCGCTAAGCGGTGAAAACGCTATAGTAAAGATATCTAAAGCCATTAAAGAGCTGGAGGAACATAAAATGCCTATAACACCAAACATACACGTTAAACTATTTATTGAGACCCTAGCCTCAGCTACGGGAAAAGGACTTTTATCGAAAATACTCCTATCAAGAGCACTCGGAGAGCATGCTTTAAAGAGAATCTATAGGAGCGATAAATCCCTCGCAGCACTACTGGACGCTATGCTTAGAAACACAATCACACCAACCGTAATTAAGGGAGGATACAAGGAAAACATTATACCCGATGAAGTTGAATGCATATTCGACTGCAGGCTCCTTCCAGGCTTCAACGAGAAGCACGTCCTAAACCACCTCAAAGAAGTACTCAAAGGACTAGAATACGAGGTAGAATTCCTACACAAGGATCCATCAACCCAATCCCCAATAAACACCCAACTCTTCAACATAATAGATAAGGTACTGAGGAAAAACGTTCCAAACGCCATAGTCACCCCATACATGAGCACCGGAGGAACAGACTCAAGGTTCTTCAGGAGAAAGTTCAACAGCATAGCCTACGGCTTCGAGCCGATAGTAATTGAAGGACCGTTAAAGGAGTTTATGTCAATGATCCATGGAATAAACGAGAGAATATCCATCAAAAACCTAGTATTTGGAACAAAAGTAACCTTCGAGACGATAGTAGAGCTAATGAAGGCCAGATAATCAAATAATAAATATATAATGAATGATTATTGTTAAGGTGAATTAATTGGTAGACCTAATACTGGCTGGCTCCTCCTCAATAATGCTTGCAGTGAATGTTGCAAGGAGAATGGGGCTGAACGCTATAATACCCGTCGTAAGAAAGTTTCCAGATGGAGAAATATACGTGAGAATAACTAAAGCCG
>QMRD01000079.1 GCA_003649225.1 Thermoprotei archaeon
GTAAAACACTTAAGGCTTAAACGCGGGAAACAAACGTCAAAGCCCCATCCTTCAACATTCAATGAAGCGCTCAACATAGCTCCTCATACCGCCTGAAAACACTACGTGCCTAAGCCTAGCCCAACATGCTGTAGAGGAATACCAGATAGCGCCATCCATAATAACTATCTGACACAATGTCTATGCCTGCTTTTGTGTTGTGCCAGTCTGTTTATGTGATTTACGCTAGCGTGTAGTGATCTGGTCTGAGCGGTAGCGTTCAGTGGGAAGCATCCGTTATAATGCTAACTCCAATACCGTATATGCATCAAGTAAAATAGTTCCAGAAAAACACTAACTGGACAGTCTCTCATTGCTTTCTTATTGCAACCTTAACGAGAGATTAGCTAGCGGGTGAGCATAAGTCTAGCGCCTATCATCCTAATAGCTTTCTCTAAGGTTTCGTGAACGTTTATACCCTCCTTAACGGATATTTCATTTACCTCTATAACATTCCCTAGGCGTAGCTTCTCAAGCAGATTTTTAACATATGATATTTTCTCTTCATCTGCAACGTCTATTTTATTAAGTACTACTATCATAGGTACTTCTTTAAAGGATGCCGATATTTCTTTGAGTACGTTTATTTGATAGGTAATAGGATAACCGCAAGTCTCGCTAGGATCTAATATGAATACTATGACACGGGCCAAATATTTTAAGGCAAAAATTGCTCGTAGCTCTATTCTATTTCGCTTAGATATAGGTCTATCAAGTAATCCAGGAGTATCTATGATTTGTATTTTTTTATCTCCTTTTTCTATATGTCCCAACACGAGATTTTTTGTAGTAAATGGATATTCCCTTACCTCGGGCTTAGCTCTCGAGACATATCTTATGAAGGAAGATTTTCCAACATTCGGTGGTCCAGCGACGACAATAGTATCAATATACGGGTCGATATCAGGCAACTTTGATAATGCAATCTGATATTTTCTAAGGGATTTGAGATATTTATCTAGCTTTTTTAGCACCGAGGAAGTTCTAGCAATAAACTGTTTTTCATACCTTCTAATTTCTTCCACACTTTGAGCTTTATTTATTTTGTTTTTTTGTTCCTCTGAAATTTTCAGAATTATTTCCACACTACGCTTAATTAAGGCTAAGGATATTTTAAATTCATCTAGACAAATAGTCACCTTGATTAATTCTTTATAAAAGGGATGTAGATCGTTTATGAAAGGAGTGGTTATATAGATTCTCTTTAGACGCCTGGTAATGTATGATGTAACAGTATCTATCCTTTTCTTAGCAACCAGCTTATAACGAAAAAGCATATCCCTGTTCTTAACTGATTTAAAAGAAACTCTTCTTCCTCTATTAATTGCTGCTTTCAGTATCTCAGTGTAAGCTTCTGGCGCAAGTACCATTCCCGAGAGATCCAACTTTTTCATTTTGATACCAGTATTTCCTGCGGGAAACATGCTTATTAACTTACTCTCAAACCTAACGTTAGCGAAAACAACTATCTTCTCGTAACCTTACGTTACAGTTGAATTTTACGAATTCTCCAGCCCAAAATATTTATAAAAATCTTACTGTTACTTTTATCATAGCGGGGGTGCCCGAGCCAGGTCAAATGCCAAGCAGACCAAAGGGGCTGGACTGAGGCTCCAGTGGCGTAGGCCTGCGTGGGTTCGAATCCCACCCCCCGCATTATTCTAACTTTAAAGTTATTCTTGCTTACTTAGACTGTATTGCTATAATCATTGACCTATCGCTAAAGCTGAATTATTAGTCTAACCTTCTGTAATCCTTCATAGAAAGTTTACCCGCTACTTTTATGCAAGAAAGAAGATATGGGCCCGGTGGGATTTGAACCCACGATTCGGGTCTGTTTAGATCCCCCGCCGCGTCAGGGCGATTCGCGCCCTAATGTTGCGCTACCACTACGCCACGGGCCCACTAATAATACACCAACCTTAAACTTAAATACTTTGCGTAGTAAGTTTACACCAGCAGTTAGCTGCCGGGAAAACCATGACTACAGCGTTTATGGTTATAGAGTCCTACTGCCATGCAACGGAAGATGAAAAAAGAGTTTTACATGCAATGCTCAATATATTACCGGATGACGTTAAACAAGACGTTAGGGTGGAAGAAAGTCTCCTAGAAGGACATTATGGCAATCCAATAAAAATTCTGAGAATAACGCTTTACGGTGATGATATGGTTATAGGGATATTGAAAGGTATTATATCCTTAATGGAGACAAGCGAGATTAAATATCTTCTCGATACTATGGATTTACGTTTAGATAAAAACTTAAATCTTTATCTTAGAATAGATAAAAATGAAGCATATATTGGAAAAATTAAAATAAATGAGCATGGTGATGATATAATTAAGATACGATTCTCTCTTAGCAAACGAAAGATTCTGAGAGATTTACTGGAATATCTTAAAAGACTTACCAATGAAAAGCATTAATTATCTATATATAAATTCCATGATATTTTACTGGGAGTGTGGAATGCCGAAATGGTGCGACATTGAGCTATATAATAAAGATAGTGGAGGAATAGATTCGGCAGAAGATATGTTAGAAATGGCCGAATTCTTAGGATATAGGTTAGTGAGCTTTGCTGGATTTAGAGAATGGTCACCAGTATTCCTAGAGTATAAGACGTTAGCTTCATCCTATGGTCTAGATTACGTTTCTAGGATAGACATCATAGGAACTACAGTTAGTGAAATAAAATTTTACCTAAAAAAATATAGAAAAAAGGTTGAGCTTATTGTTGCTCATCCACGAAATATCCAAACCGCCAGATTCTGTGCGAGAGATAGGAGAATCGATGCAATACACTTTAACTATGAATATGAATTCTATGATATAACCCAGCTTAAATTAATGTACCATAACGAAAAGTTTATTGAGTTATCCATACGCCCCTTATTGAAATCATTTTATGGTAAGGATTTTAAAAAAACACTTATGGCCTATGTATCTATTGCAAAGCTGATAAGGATAACAAATGTTAGCTTAATTATGACGAGCGGCGCCACTAGGAAGAAAGAAATGAAAGATCCTAGAAGTATACTATCGCTTTGGAGGCTACTTACTAATAAAAACTTTATCAATTACATGCCCTATCGGATATATGTAGAGAGAATTATAAATAGGATCGAGCAAAATAGAGAGAAACTATCTGGAAGATATATACTACCTGGAGTACATCTGGCGGATTCCCATGAAGAAAATTGAAGAGCGTAAACGGTACTTAATTTTCAAAATAGTAGGCAATATTGAGATAGATAAAAAAGAACTTGATTCAAAGATATCTGCAGTAATAAAAAGGTTATATGGAATACAGGGTCTTGTACATTCAGGGTATAAGCTAATGGTATATAATCGCCACACGAAGACTGGCATAATAAGATGTAATCATAAAGATTTAGATCTAGTTCGTAGCTCTCTTCTCTTCTTGCCTAACGTAATTAATAGCGGCGATGTAAACGTTATAACTATAAAAACTTCAGGAACATTATCTAAGGCTATGAAATCACTTGAGAAAACGTAATAGCACGTTATTATTGCCTATCCCAGCAGGATAAAACATAAGTAGGAAATGCCTCTAAGACACTCAGCTAATGTTTACTTACGCATGGATGATATTATGAAGCTATCGGACCTAGGTGAGAAAGAGATAATTAAAAGAATTCTTAGATATGTTGATGAAAGTGACCTAATAGAAAAAGGTGATGATGTAGCTAGTTATGGAAATATTGCATTAAAGGTTGATGGATTCTCTATAGAATATTCTAAGTATCCTTGGAATACATACTATGATCTAGGATGGAAAGTCATAACTATGGTGACAAGCGATTTAGTGGTAAAGTCTGCTGTACCAAGAGCTTATCTCGTATCCCTAGGTTTACCTCGAACATTTAGAATGCTACATCTTGACGATTTAGTTAAAGGTTTAAAGGATGCAGTTTTATTTTATAACTCAAGGTTCCTCGGTGGAGATTTAAACGAATGTGCATGTAACGGATGGATTGATGTTTTTAGCTTAGGGATTTTTAAAGCAAGACCACCTGGAAAAAGAAATAAAATTAAATCAGCGTATATTATTGTGACTGGAGAGTACGGTTTAACGAGTGTAGCCTACTATATATATCAAAACCGTTTAAATTGGCGCGAACTTATAAAAATATATCCTCAAGTCTTTAAGACAACAAAACAACCAGTAGTATACCTTAGACTTGCGGATATAATTGCTGAGTATATTGATTACATATATGCATCAACCGACGTTAGTGATGGCTTAGCCTACTCTTTATGGGAGATTTCCGAGGGTAATCGTATAGAAATAGAAATTTCAAATATACCTATTCATGAGGAGGTAAAGGAATTTGCCTTGAGATATGATCTAGACTGCTTCACCTTAGCTCTTTACGGTGGTGAAGAGTTTGAAGCAATACTCCTGGTTGATGGCGAAGTGGCCGACGAGATAGTTGATAGAATAAATAGATTTCATAAAGCTAACATTATAGGAAAAACTGGGGAAAAAGGTATAGGTGTCTTTATAAAGAAAAAAATGATCGCTAAAAAAGGTTGGGAATATTTTACATAATATTGTTGATAAAATGTTTCCTCTTATATGACACAAGAAAATGAGCTAGAGACTTTTGCTGATCCATAGAGAGTTCGAAACAGGAAACAGAAAAAGAATTAGAGGATTTAAGTCAAACGGAAAAGCTCTATCCGAAAAGGCTAGATGCGAAAAGGTGATGTCCATTTTGTTACTAGAA
>QMRD01000080.1 GCA_003649225.1 Thermoprotei archaeon
ACGCTTTAAAGACTCCAACTTTCTCTTTGTCTCCAGCTTAATCCTAATAGTAGTAGACATAAATCTACACCAGTCTACATAAAAATAAATTTAAATATAAGTTTTTTCATTCAGGTGAGAGTCGACATGTTTCTTGACTTTAACCTCGCTCTCAGTCTGAGGACAATAACATTTTCATTCAAGATGTCACGGGCAATCCGCTTAGCCAATGCAACTATTTTGGAAACATAGCCCATGTTCCCAGCTCCTATGCTAAAACACTTACCTATAATGTTTTCGACCTTTATAAATCGTTGGAAGCTGGTATTATAGAAAATAAATCATCGCTTTATTCTATTGTTATCCCAGTAAAATTAATTTGCTTTAATTAAATAGGCTAAATTTATTAGCAACTTTAACTATCGTGGCTATTAAAAGATAAAGATGATCGTAGAGTAACTAATTAATATCTTATTCAATTTTAACTAGGGGTTTAATGAAATATTATGTTGTTACTCGTATATATTTGGATGAGTTAAAAGCTTGGGATATATATTGGAAATGGAGATGGTTCACTAGAAGAATGTGGGAGTCCGAATATTGGGGAGAAGTGAGGGCTGCGGTAAAACCGGTTTTAGATATAATATCTAAATTTGATGTGAAATCTATTTTAGACTGTTCATGCGGGTTAGGATATAAAACAATTCTCTTTGCGGAGGCAGGATATTATGTTGAAGGCTCGGATGCCAGTCGCGAGGCGGTAAAATATGCTCCGAAGTTAGCTAGGGAACATGGATTTAATATACGCTTCTTTCTTTCACGATTTGATGAATTAGATGAAAAATGCGGGCGAAGTTATGACTGTATATGGAGCGACTATTTTGATGAAATTAACACATATGAGTATTTAATGTTATCTGCTAAGGCCATCTATAGTGTACTTAAGGAAGGTGGAATCTTTATGTTCACAGCACCAAATAAAGAAGAATTAGCAGAGATTATAGAGAAAGAATGGAAAAGCAGGAGAAAAATTACGATACACCCACCCTATAAAAAGGGTTCTATTAGAGTAATACATGTAGAAGTAGCGGAAAAAACCTCCGAAGGCATACTAGAAAACAATATATTTTTAATCGAAGAAAATGACTCGCTTAGAGCCGAAATTGCGCAGATTATGAACCCACGTATAAAATGGACTTATAAAAATTTTAAAGAGATATTAGCTAAGATAGGATTTAAAGATATACATATCTATAAAGGGTTAATCATCGCAGTAAAATGAGAAAATCTTTATGATATAATAAAGCTAAGATATTCTATTTATAGATAATTTTGAGTAAATATACTGCAACGAGATCTCGCCTAATAGCCTAAAGCTTACATTTCGAATAAGCTACGTACTCCTCAATCCTCCTGTACGTCTCAAGGCTCACTTTAGTCTTAACCCACCTAGACTCCAGGGATATCCCCAAGCAACATTGGGATAACGCTTAAAAACCGTACAAGCTATCCCAACAGCCTATCCTAAAAACCCAGCAAAACAGCCACAAAAACTATACCAATACCATATCCCAAACACCATCAACAAAAACACACGTATACGACAGAAACAAACATTGGGATAAGGCAGTGGGATACAGTAAAGCAGGACAAGCTATAATACACTGCGTGAAGATATTTCATCTGGGCGGCAGGATGATATTCGGTCCTTTAACCGTGATGGCCTTAGAAAAGGAGATGCGTGCTAGGTATGTAATTCTAAGATTACTATTAATAGAAGAGAAACTTGAAAGAATAGGTAGAGAAGACCTATTAGAGAGGCTTAGAAATATAGATAAAATAAGTATATTAAAATTGGGGAAAGTGGTAAAAATTTTAGATAAATACCCGTCAAATGACATAGAAAATATAAAAAATTATTTCTGAACTGGAAAAATTATAGTAAAGAGGTGATAGAGAGTGGAGTTTAAACAAATTATAGGAATAATAGCATTCTTAATAGCAGCATACATTCTTGCAATATTTTTATCGTGTTTTCCATTGGAAGAAATTCGACGTCCATGGATCGACCAGATCTATAAGCTATTTACAGGTATAAACAATGCTATCAACCTCTTACAGATACTCTCAGATGCATTTGAGAACCCTCTGATCGACTTAGTCATACTATCGGTTATTACCATGATTATCATGTTCCATGTTATAGCCCACTATAACGGATAGAAAGGGAAGAATACGTCATACCCCCTTCTTGTTTCTAGGCGTTTTTACCTTCAATACGTCAAGCAGACCCTGCCTAACCAAGTTGCTCAGGATCAGATTGGCTTTCCTCCTGCCTATATTGAGTTCCTCGTGAACAGAGTTAACCGTACAGTAGCCCATCAATACGTGCTTCAATACCTCCAGCTCACCGCCACTTAACCTCTTAATCCTAGCTCTAATTCTATCGGCGTCAACTACCGAATGCTCCTTTACCTCCCCGATATCAGATTTACGCGGAGCCTCCCTGACGATCATTTTAAGATGCTCGTTTTCATATCTCAACTTAGCCAATATCTCCTTATATTGGACTATAAGGGCTTCCAGCTCCTCCTGCCGAATATCATCTCCTTCTACCCCTTAACACGTCAATCCAAGGATTATCTCTGGCGAAGCTGGGGCATTCTTCGTGTATTGCCTGCCCGTATCTTCCCACAGGATTACGTTCAACAGCTTCCAGAATCCGCTGTAGAAGCACGTTCTGTTCCCTCAAAACATTCAATATTTCATATTTCACATAGAACCTCCCTAACCTCTTCCTCCCCCAAGAGTTTCGATACGCCCCTAGCCCACTCAACCCTACTCCTAGTAAGTATACCCACAGTATACCTCACCCTAAGAGAAACAAGCAGTAAAATAAAAATGGTATACTGGCAGTATACCGCACGGGGGTATAATGCTTAGACTATATTATTTCGTTCCTGCTGGACAGGCTGATTCTATACGAGTTAAAGAAGTGGAAGTTCTACTGGATAAGGTGAAATCCGCACTTAAAATAGATGTAAATAAGGTCATAATTGATAAGAAAGGGGAGTTAGAACTGAAATCAAATATCTTATGGAAAATATCTGTCGCCAAAAAGATAGGTATAAAGAAGACGAGAAGAACGGGATCCCTCTACCCCCAGCTTGTCATCTACATATATGATAAGCCTGTAACGTTTTACCCGCAGTTAAGAGGGGCTAAGGAAATTTCTGTTAAAGACTTTTTACAGGGTCTGCTAAAGGGAGAAATCAGGTGTTTACACGATAAATCTAGATTAGAATCTGAGTTAAAGAAACTAATGTAATAGATTAGATCAACATTTAACTGGCGGCTCAAAGTAGTCGAATTTCACTAGTATGGGCTCGGCTTTGAATAGCTCCTTTACTCTTTTCTTTACGGTTACGGCGTAGCCTATGGGTAGGCGTTCGAGAAATATTGCGTACTCGTTTCCGAAGCGCTCCGGATCCTTCCCCAGCTGGCGGACGATTGTTGAAACGTCCCTATCCCTGTAGGTTTCCAGGTTAAGTCTAAACGATATCACGGACATCAGGTTAGCCAGTATCATCGGGTTTAGCCTTAAGGGATACTGCACTATAAAGAGACCATACGCTAAAACAAACCACTCCAACATTACACGCATCCACTCCCTCCTCAACCCTATAGTCTACAAGCCTAACCATAAGTAGATATTCTACCGCTTAAAAAGAAGCCTTGAAATGAGGCTGGGGGGCAGACTTACAGCAAATAATTAATACCCCATAACCGCCAACTATTAACTGTCCACTCTAAAGAAGATTTAACATACTCAAAACTATATTAAAAATAAAAATAATTATTTAATTTTTGACTAGGTTTAAAAATTCCTCTATTGTTATTCCATTTACTTCTTCGTATCCTTCCAGTCCTTTGAGTATGAGCACTGCCCACATTCTACTCTTGAATCTGTCTATTTTATCTGGCAGGAAGTACATCGCCGAATACACCTTACCATCTATAACCCTAAATCTGCCGAAAACACCCATATAGCTGTACTGCAGATTAGGATACCTACCCCACTTATGAGGCCCCTTAAGAAAGAGAATAACCTGCTCACCAACCCTCATCGGAGGATCTTCAGGAACGATGACCCAGCCCTCCAAATATTCCCCGTTACGATTTATCCTCACCCATCCACCCTCCTGCTCAACTATTATGACGTCGGATACAGGCTCACCCTTAAACACCCTAATTACCTTAACCCTATGATATAGGCATGGATACCCGTTCTCACTCCAAACAATTTCACCAAGTATCACTAGGTCGGCATTCCAATAAGCCTCCTTAAGAGTATAAGCCCTAGCATAGCTATACAAAATTACACCAATAACCTTAAAATCATACTCAGAGGAACTCTCAGCCAATAAAAAGGCCGACCTGCTGAAGTACAGCGAAGCCGATACGAAGCCAAGTAGTAGGGCAATTAAAAACAAGCTCCTAACCGAAAATGCATCTAACATCCTCACACCCACCACCCCCAACTCACCCATATCCATATAGATACTCTATTCCAGCAACTATGGTTAGGCTTATAGCTCACTATTTTAACTCATTAATATTATCAAATTTCTGGTATATATATAATCTGTAAAGTGGCCAAGTTGACGTTCTACGGCGTTCACTCCGTCTTCTTTAATAACCTTATAATCGATAAGCCTAACCATAAGAAAACATTCGCTGGCTTAAAAGCTGGTACAAGAAAGCAGTTAGGGAGCAGAAAAGGTTTTTGGAATCGCGCACTCTAACTTC
>QMRD01000081.1 GCA_003649225.1 Thermoprotei archaeon
AATTATCCTTCTAGCCTCGTAGGGGCATGCCCAGTAGCAGCTTAAGCAGCCTATGCATGCATCCGGATTCTGGCAGAGGTTTACCTCTAGGCAGAAGTTGCATCCAACACACTTATCCTTGTCGACAACGACCCTATAGTATTTCACGTGAATATAATCATTAAATAATATTATATAATTGTTTAAGGCTCTACGTATGAGCTTCCATAGGATTGTCACGAGAATCCTCTATTAGCTTAGCTAAAATCATCCCTATTTATCACGTATTGTATAGAGGGGGGGAATCGTAAAAATTTCCCTATTTAGGGGGAGGTTTTATTCATTAGCCAACCGCGTATTACTAGTCTTCCTATCTCTAGGTCCTAGTATAGCTGTGACAAGCATTCCTGATCCAATTGCAGCTAGGAGTAGGTTTATTTCATTGAATTGTGTTCCATTATAGCCTACTATTAGCTGTGGATTTAGCCTTATCTTTACTGTGCCTTGGGAGTATTCTACGGACAGTATTTTAGCTTGAATACGTCTTAGTGTTCCGAAATCTAGATAGGCTGCTCTAAGTACTATAGAGCCTGATAAATCTTCAGGGCCTATGGGTATTAATGAATCGCCTGTACCGTAGGTCTTGTATGGAACGTATTTCTTATATAGCTCCTTAATTCTTCCATCTGCGTAGGCTATTATCTCGAAGACTAGTGATTCATAGCATGTACATGATACATCCACCTTAGCTTTAAGTATGCCCTCTACATCCCTTAGTATTATCGTGTTATTTTGTAGTGTACCTGGCCACGGCTCACCATTTACCGTTATGCTTCTAATTCCTATATATGCTGCGTATATGCCGTATGGACCCATGCTTAGGATTAAGCTGGCTACTATCAGTAGTATTCCAGTAGCTGCCAATACTATCCTGTAGTGTTTTTTAATTACCGCCCTAGTCCTCTTTATAATTAATCCTGCTAGAAGCATTATGATGGATAATGGAAACAAAACGTTGTAGGTGTAGGATAGGCATTTTATCAGCTGAATCGGTATTGTTTTAAGTTTAATCGTATACGTGTAGCATGGTTCTACGTGTATGTACGTCTTATCTAACGTTAAATTGCTGTAGTATATCTTGAACTTGATGAAAGTCCATTTACGTGTAGCGGTTACCAGCTGATGCCCAGTGTATACCAGCATATAGACTGTAGCGTTAATGTATGCCTCAAACGCTCCGCTATCCTTCCCCGTAGCATTATAATAGACATCTACTAGTAGTTTCCCTAGATCATTCTCGCCAGTATATTCACTCCAGGAATCGGAGAAGAAGTCTTCCAGGCATAGGGTTACGCTATACCATGGCTCGGGCTTAAGGAATAGGTTTGATAAATGGCATCCCAGCGAATCGGATAAGTAGGGCATTTCAACAATATTACAGACGAAAATTGACCTATTATCTACTAGAACGTATAGTGGAGTATAGTATCTTAGTCCAAGAAATATAGCTTGATCTTCTACTGGCCAAACCGTGTAGCCATATGATCCAGCAATATATACTGTTCCATTAACTTTATAGTCTGCCGCCTTATCGCCTATAGGTATGTATACTATTGAACCATTACTTGCAATATAGCTCAGGTCTATAGATAGACATTGCTTTACCTGAACATTCACATCACTGGAATAAATGCGGATTACGAAAAAGGGTAGAATTATAGATATGGTTAATATCAACCATATAATCCAAAATAATATTGGTTTTTTATCCATCGCATTTTATATAGCGTTGCAGATATTTTAAGTTATCCCATAGTATGAGCGTGTTTCATAATTCTATAGTATCAGTACTTAAATATTGATTAAGTTCTATGAGCTCCATCCGGATTCTATGTATCGACCCCTTAGATAGTTGTCTTGTTTCTTCGTTACGTTTTCTCTACATGTAGAAGTTTCTTAATGTATTGGAGGAATTTGTTGAGTGTTTATCCTCTAACGTGACTTCGGTATCCATCAATTGCAGCTATAAGTATTCTGGTTCCAGCTATAGCTAGTAGTATGTTTATTTCATTTAACATTGGCTCCCTGTAATCACTATTAGCTACGGATTAAGCTTTATCCCCACCATATTGCCAGTGTAGTTTATAGATAGTATTTCTGAATATCTCTACAGCACCATATTTGGGAACTATCGCCCCTTAACTCTATACATGCATTCCTACGCTCTAGAGATATTTCTGGCCTATTATGATATATGAGGATGCTAATTCTGAACTCCATGGACGGGTTCCATTAACTTCACGGCTTGACTCCTCACTACATATTGTGATTGGTATATATGATCCATTTTCTGCCCTATAGTTTAGATCTATCCATAATGCATATCTGATTTAGCATTCATCGTCCACAGTTATAAGGGTCGGGCTGAGCATAAGAAATATCTGGTAGATGTTAACATTAACCATATAATCCAGTATATTACTGGCTTTATACTCATAATATCCTGTGTAGTGCTATATGTATTTATCTCTTTCCACAAAAAATTCATGCTTTATTCACGTAAATACAATCATTATAATGGTGTTATACAGCTGCTCCGACCCTCTTCAGCATAAGCTTCCATAGGGGTATGTACATGATCCTTCTACCGTTATGCTCCTCAACGTCCTCGTAGTCCCATGTTACGATATAAAGGTTCCTACAGCCGAGCTCTGTGCTGGCCTTTAATAGTGCTTTTATCTCCCTCCTCCTGGTCTCGGGATCTTCTACGTTATAGCATGCCTGTATTAGCTCATCTACTCCGCTGTCTCCCAGCACTACGAAGTCAACCTCCCTATCTCCATACGACTTGTAGTATCTTAGGTTGCTGAACCCCCTGCGTCTTAGGAGGTATGTGAACACCAGGTTTTCGAATAGCTTCGACCTGCTATCTACTCCGTATATTCTTAGTAGGCCGTTGTCTATGAAGTATATCTTTGGTATCGTCTGCTCCTCCCTCTTATATGATGGCGAATACCTCCTCAGTGGATACACTATCATTACGTCGTTTAGCGCCTGTAGGTAGCTGTAGAGTGTATTCTTGCTTACCTTCATACCCATGGACTTGAGTAGCCTATGGAACCTATGTACCGAGAACTCCCTAGAGTTGGCTAACGCCTTCATCATTAGCCTTATGATCCTCTCATTCCTGAACCTATACCTCTCAACCACATCCCTAACGATCGTCGTCTCCATTATCTCATGTAGTATCCTTATCCTCTCCCTCCAGTATCTAGCGACCTCAGGGTAGCCTCCATACTCCATGTACATGGCTATGGCGTTCATAATCCTGGATCTAGTTCTGGATGAAATGGGCTTCTCTACCTCAATTCCCCTGAACCTCAGGTACTCTCTGAAGCTTAGGGGATATATCTCGTAGCTTAGAGTTCTCCCTCTAAGCCTGCTCGATAGCTCTCGGCTCAGCATTTTGGATGATGAGCCGGAGATGTATATGTACATATTCTCCCTATCGAGCATGTTTCTAACGAATATATCCCAATCCTCCAGCTCCTGCACTTCATCGAGGAAAAGCCATATTCTCCTGCCCCTATTCTCGGGGTATATGCTATAGTATTCCTCAATTAGCCTGAATGCATCAGATAGACTAGCTCCAGTAAGCTCGTAGTACTCGAAGTTTACATAGAGGATTCTATGAACGTCAACACCTCTATTTATTAGGGTTTTTATGAGCTGGAACATGGCGTAGGTTTTACCGGATCTTCTGGGACCTATTAGGGCTATGGCCCTTCTAATGGGTATCTCAAGGGAGATGGAGAATTCCCTATCTATTAGATCCTTAGGATAAGGGTTTTCGTGGAAGTCGGCTATTAGCCTAGCTAAAACGTCCCTATTTATCACGTATTATTTAGAGGGAAAGAATTATAAAAAATTTCCCTCTAAGTAGGGAAATTTTATTCGCTAACTAGCTGCATGCTGCTGGTCCTTCCTAATTTTAAGTCCTAGTATAGCTGTGACAAGCATTCCTGATCCAATTGCAACTAAGAGTAGGTTTATTTCATTGAATTTTGGCCCAATATAGCCTACTATCAGCTGTGGGTTCAGCTTTATCTTTACTACATCTTTAGAGCAGTCTACGGATAGTATTTTGGCCTGAATACTCTTTAGTGTTCCATGATCTATGTACGTTGCCCTAAGCACTATATCGCCAAAGCAGCCTTCAGGGCTTATGGGTATTATTGATACATCCTTGCTATGGATTTCATATGAACTATACTTTCTATATAGCTCCTTTACTCTTCCATCCGTATAGGTTAGCAGTTCAATGACTATTGACTCGTAGCATGTATAGGATACGCCTACCTTAGCTTTAAGTGTACCCTCTACATCCCTTAGTATTATCGTGTTATTTTGCAGTGTACCTGGCCACGGCTCACCGTTTATTGATAGGCTTTTAATCCCCACGTACGTCACATACACGTTGTATGTGCCTATACTTAATGTTAGGCTGGCTACTATTAGTGCTACTCCAATAGCCGCCAGTACAATCCTAAAGTGTTTCTTAACTAATGCCCTAGTTTTCCCCATGACTGCTCCTATTAGGAGCATTATGATGGATAGCGGTAGCAGTATATTATAGGCTAGGAACGTGTATCCTATCAACGGTAGCGGTATTGTCTTAAGTTTAATAGTATCTTTATAGAACGGCTGGATATGTACATACGCCTTATCCACCGTTAAATTGCTGTAGTGGATTTTAAGCCTAGTGATAGTCCACCTGTAT
>QMRD01000082.1 GCA_003649225.1 Thermoprotei archaeon
AAAATATATTACTAGCGGAATAATTATAGCTAAGGATCCTGAGCTAGAATTTCAGAATGCATCATTCCATAGAATGATGCTATTAGATGATAGACATTTAGTCGTAAGGATAGTTCCGAGGCACCTTCATAGAATCTATAGCAAATACAAGAGAAAGGGACTCGATACACCAGTAGCTATTGTGATAGGTGTTCATCCAGCCATTTTGTTAGCTGCTGCGTCTTCTCCACGCTATGGAATCGACGAGCTACATGTAGCCAATCGATTAACGAACGATAAAGTTAGGACCGTATATATGCAGGATGTAGAACTGTTCGTGCCTCATGATGCCGAAATCGTGATACTCGGAAGGATACTACATGATAAATATGCCGAAGAAGGACCATTCGTAGACATTACAGGAACATACGACATTATCCGACGACAACCAGTCATAGAAATTAATAAGATTCTCTTTAGAACAAATGCTTTATACCATGCAATAGTCCCTGCTTCAGCGGAACATAGATCCCTCATGGGTCTTTATAGGGAAGCACTTATATGGAGATATGTCAGCAACATAGTGCCTTCAGTTAAAGATGTAGTCCTTACAAATGGAGGATGCGGATGGCTACACTGTGTAATCTCGATCAAGAAGGAAAGAGAAGGTGACGCAAAAAACGTTATCCTAGCGGCGTTTGCAGCACATCCATCCTTAAAAGCTGTAGTCGTAGTTGATGACGACATAGATGCCAGAAATCCCACCGAGGTAGAGTGGGCAATAGCCACAAGATACCAACCAGCCGAGGATACAATAATACTTTCTGGTGTAAGAGGCTCAAGCCTAGACCCATCATCAAATCAGGAAAAATTACTGACATCTAAAATAGGCATAGATGCGACAAGACCATTGGACAAGGATTATAAGGTATTCAAAAAAGTGACAATAGATGAATGATATAGAAAAGGGGTTCTGGACTAAGTATACAATATCTGATATACCAGATCAGGTTCCATTGTCTCAACTAAGAGAAATAGTTCTAAAATCAATTCTCAGCCTTCCTTTATGTGATAAGTTCAAGAGAAAAAACATAAGACTAAACATCCGGATTAAATTAATTGATGAAAAGAAAACTTTTGTTCCTCCTCTATCATGCGGATATATTGTTCCAAACACCTTAACTGAGAAATTTAATGAATTAGTTTTCATCATTCACGCAGAGTATAGTTCTACGTCTTCTCGAAAGAGAAAGGATATATTTATCTTAAAACCAATAGTCAGATCTAATAATATTAGAAAGGAAATCTTAGTTTATATTAAACACAAGGAAGGCATGCTCTTAATGTATCCCCTCATTTTATTCAATATATTAAGAAACGAGGTAATAAAAAATATAAGAGACTACATAGCTTCCGAGCATTAATTAATCACGATGATCCTATCTCCTTGGCCACAATTTCTGAGACTACCTGATATACTATTTTACCATCAACTTTTCCGCGAAATACCTTCATAACCTCCCCCATGACAATATTCACAGCTTTTTCCCTCCTAGCGATAAGATTATTCCTCTTTTCTTTGATTACTTGCCGTACATAGCTTTTTAATTCATCTAGAGAAATCTTGCGAAGACCTAGCTTCTCAATAACAGCATTTACATCCATATCAGGATTTTCACATAGTTCCTTCAGTATTTCCGGTAATGCCTCTTTAGCTATTATACCTTTATCGAGGAGAAGAAATGTATCAATTATCTTTTCGTCTTCAAGACTTTCGATGTCAAAGCCCCTTCTTCTGAGGTCCTTCATCACGCCCTCAAGGACATACGCAATAAATGATGGCTGAACATTCTTAGTGGCGTTGACTATTTTTTCAAATAAATCTAGCCTATAAGATCTAAGCATAAGCTTGGCTAAATCTTCACTCAGTCTGTATTCAGTTATAAATTTCCTGAATTTTTTGTCTGGTGTTTCGGGCAACTGACCCCTAATCTTCGCTATTAACTCATTTGTCACGGTAAAGGGTCTAATATCGGTCTCTGGATACATCCTAGCTGCACCGGGTCTTGGACGAGTGAAATGCGTTGTTCCATCGGGATTAGCACTGCGCGTCTCCTCGGGGACCCCATCGAGTGCCTCAATTATTCTTTCTAGAACTACCTCTACAGCCTTTTCTACCTTGTCTTTTGGACCAGCAAGGATTATATAGGCATCGTTTTCATTCAGCGCTAACATTTCCCTAATTTTCTCATCTTCCTTGGACGATATACCATATGCGGGCATTTCATCGCTATGAATTATGCCCCCTAGCCCCGTCCAGTAGCGGACTCTATCCGCTATTTCCGTTCCGAATCTTCTTCCAGGTTGTATCTCGAAACCTAAAACTCCACGCATTTTAGGGACTTTTAACCCGTATACAACTCCACCCTTCTTCAAAATGTTTTTAATAACTCTAGACTTCGTATTTTCAAACACCGATGAAATATCTAAATGTTTCACTTCTTTCATTATCCTATCTTTCGTGAGGCCACGCTTCCTAAGAATATCTCTTATTTCCAGTAGCTTTAGCTGTCTTAGCGCTTCATATTCAACAACCTTACTTATTAACTCCAGTTTTTGCACGCCCTTTATTTCTATCTTTGCACCACCTTTTATCGATACATTTATATCCTGACGAATTGTTCCTAGACCTCTTTTTACTCTTCCTGTTATTCTCAGAAGCTGCCCTATCTTAAAGGCTACCTCTTCTGCTTCTTGAGGTGTTTCAATTACGGGAGCAGTAGCAATTTCTATTAGAGGGATACCTAATCTATCTAACCTATAGTATACCTTATTATTTTTCTCTAGAACTTTTCTCGCTGCATCCTCCTCTAAGCATATAGTTTGAATAAGCACTTTCTTCCCGCCTATGTTTATTTCACCGCCTAACGCTATGAGAGCTGTTCTCTGAAATCCCGTGGTATTAGACCCATCTATAACTATTTTTCTCATAACCTGTATTTCATCTACTATTTTTGCATTTAGAAGAAGAGCTATCATTAAAGCTATCTCAACGGCTTCCCTATTAATATCATGTGGTGGTTCTTCATCCATTTCAACAAGACAAGTGTTTTCTACATATCCCTCATAAACGTACGTCCGCCCACGTTTAAATTCGAAGAGAGCAGCAGGATCTATCTCTCCAAGTTCGCTCATTGTTGGTCTTAATCTTCTGAAGAATGTAAAATCTGGTTTATCTCTCCTCAGGACTGTAGGACAAGAACAGAATAATTTTTCGGATGTATTAAGCATTTGATGGAACTCCAGACCACATTTTAGTCCTACTTCCTTAAAGTTGATTTTCATAAACTCTCACCTTATCTAAATTCGCTTCTTTTACTAATTTCATATGCTATGTTCTTCAACATTAGATAACGCACCTTCTGCATATCTCTAGTCTTATCAAGTATCCAGCTTAACTTAACAAACGCCGTTTCTGGCAACATATCCTCGCATGGAATAACTCCTAGCTTTAATAGCTCTATGCCTCTACTGTATACATTAAGATTAACCCTGCCCCATATACATTGAGAAGTTATTGCTATAGGTATATTTTCATGAATAGCACGGTCTATGGATTTAAGTAGCTGTTTTCCTACATGTCCTAGGCCCGTAGCTTCAATAACTATTCCATGATATCCTCGATCTATTAGAAAATCGATTATTTCAGGGTTCATGCCAGGATAGAATTTAATTAGCGCTACCTTGTCATCAAAACCATTAACAAATTCTACCTCGTCTCTCTTAACTCTAGGTTTGTATTGTTTTTCGAGAAGTTTTATCTCTTTTCCTTGTACTATAGCTAGAGGGGGAGAGTTTATGGATTTAAACGCATCTCTTCTACTAGTATGACATTTTCGAACTCTTGTTCCCCTATGTACGTGAGCGTAGGAGTCACTAGATTCGGCATGCATAACTACTACTACTTCGCCGAATGGGGCGTAAAGTGTTGTCACAAAAGCTGATATTAAATTAAGAGCGGTATCCGAGGAGGGTCTATCAGAAGATCTTTGAGCACCGACTAGTACTACTGGGTATGGTAGTTTTTGTAGCACAAAACTTAATGCAGCAGCAGTATATCCCATAGTATCGGTACCATGAAAGATAACTATACCTTCAGCGCCATTCTCTATATGCTTATAAACGCATTCAGCTATCTTCTCCCAAATTTTTGGATTCATATCTTCACTAAAGATATTGAAGAGAAGATCTACATTTATCCTCGCTAAACCGGATAGTTCCGGAACTAACGAATAGATATCTTCAGGGGAAAAGGTAGGGTATACCGCTCCTGTTGTATAATCTATACGTGAAGCTATCGTTCCTCCGGTCCCTATAATCGTAACTGTAGGCAGATCTTCTGGTACTGGACGCTTAATAGGCACCTCCGGAAGGTATTTTTTCCTTGCCTTTTTTACCAGCCATATATCATCTATGTTTACTATATTGATACCGATATTATATCCGTTATCAAGCTTAAGGATTAAGCAGTCTCTATCTCCTACATAGGGTCTGGGTAGAAGAATCCCCTCTAAATGTAATGTTTTATACTTTACTCCTATTCTGTCAAATATTTCAATACCCTTTTTCTTTAGTAGTGTCTTAACCCTATCTGAATAGTTATCTTCATTCATCGTAGCTCACTCTATGAAATTGTTTCAAAGACTACCCCGACATTATCGAGCAGCATAT
>QMRD01000083.1 GCA_003649225.1 Thermoprotei archaeon
ACTGATAGTAGCCATTTCCATAGTGGTGTGGCTTTAATTATCCTGTTTTTTATGTTTATTTTATCCTCGTAGTCCCATGTTATTAGTAGCATGTTTTTGCAGTTGAATATTTCGCCTGCCTTTATTAGGGATTTTAATTCTCTTCTATCTATCTCGTCTATGCCTGTGGCGTAGGTTACTTGGATTAGCTGTCTTATTTCTGATCCGTTTTTTACTATGAAGTCTACTTCTCTCTGCTGGTGGTCTTTCCAGTAGTATATCTCCCAGTTGGGGTGCCAGTAGCTTCTTCTCCTGAATAGTTCGACTGCTACTGTGTTTTCCATTAGTCTGCCTATGTTCTCGCTTATTCTGTAGCCGGCTGTTGTTGTGAAGCCTGTGTCTATTAAGTAGACTTTTTTCGGCGCGTAGGTTGGCTTTTTTATTTTGAAGCTGAATCTCTCCAGTACTATGATAAGGTATGCCTCCTTCATTAGCTCGGTCCATTTGGATAGTGTTGATAGGTGTTTTACTCCTGCTATGGATTTTAGTGAGCGGAAGGTGAATTCGTTTGAGAAGTTGCTTATTAGGAAGTTTGCGGCTCTCTTAACTTCAACCTCCTTCTTAATTTTCCCTCTCCTAACTATATCCCTAGTTATTATGTCGTTGTATACTTCCCTGATTATTCTCCTTCCAAACTTGAACCTCTCGGGGAGCCCGCCGTTCTCGAGAAAGTCTCTTAGGGTTGCAATTAGCTCGCTTCTCTCCTTTGTTGTGTAGGCTTCCTTAGGCTTTCCGAGGAACTCGAGTACTTCTCTGAAGCTGAAGGGATATAGTTCGAATGTTACGTGTCTGCCGGTTAATGCCGTCGCCAGCTCGCCGGAGAGTAGCTGGGAGTTGCTTCCCGTAACTATAACCTTTTTAGTTCTTCTAAGCCTGTTGGCGAATAGCTCCCATTTGGGGACGTTCTGTGGCTCGTCGAGTATTATGTTCCTCAGGTTTCTGCCATAGATCTCGTAGAATACCTCTAGAATTCTATTTAGATCCCTTGCATCTATTCCGGCTAGTCTTTCGTCGTCGAAATTTATGTATGCAAAAACATTTCCTCTGAAGAGCTGATACGCAAATATGGACTTCCCACATCTCCTAGCTCCTAATATGGCTAGTATATTCGGATATTTAAGGAATTTTCTAGCCTCAGCCTTAGCCTCCCTCTCAATTATCCTTTCCACACTGAATATTTCCTCCATCTCCTCACGCTGCTCTAACACTATCCCTCTAAGCACGCTCTTTGAAAACATACATAATATTATTAGAAAACTTTTTAAAAAAGATTTCTATTATTAGTAGAATTCTTTTTGACATATGTAGAGTTTAAGGTCGTCTATTTTATAGATAAGTAGGTTTATGAATAAATTGTAATGAGCGTATACCTGTATTCAGGATACCTGTTTGAGTACGGACCACTAGCTGTATTCCTATTTTTCTGGATTATTACTGCCGTTATCGTATATGTAAGCTTGAGAAAACTCATGAATAGGGTAGCTAGGATACTGTTGTCCATCTTGCTATCATTCATATTTGCCGTGCTTCTTGTAGCTAACCTATATCCCCTAGGTTTAATTATCCTATATTTAGCCTATATTATCATATATAGGTTCGGGAAGAAGAAAAGCTAACTATTCGAATAGCTACTTCCTCCTATTGCTGTATGCTATAAAATCTACTTCTATTAGCACGTCCTTGGGTAGCCTTGAAACCTCGACTGTTGTTCGGGCTGGCGGCCCCTCCCTGAAATATTCTCCATATACTTCATTGAAGTCCTTGAAATCCTCAATGTTTTTAAGGAAGACGGTGACTTTAACTACATCCTTTAAGGTGTATCCTGAGCTCTCCAGTATAGCTTTAATGTTCTCCATGACTCTTCTAGTTTGGGCCTTTATGTCGCCTCTAACCAGCTCGCCAGTTGCAGGATCTATGGCTATCTGACCTGAGCCGAAGAGAAATCCTCCAACCTTAACTGCCTGAGAGTATGGGCCTATCGGCTTGGGAGCTTTACCCGTATATATGATTTCCTTCGCCATATTATCACCGCTCAATGAATATTTCTTGAGAGTTAAAACGTTATCCCCTGAGGTATACTCCAGTTGAGTTCACTATTAGTCTCGAGCCTACATGTAGCTCTAGGTATTTATCCCGGAAATCCTTGCTCATTATTTTCCTAAAGTTGTCGCCGCTGCAGTGTATTGGAGCTATGTAGTTGACTCCATGGGCTACAAGATTTAGTATTACGGATGTTATCTTATTCTTTGAAGCCGCCGCCATATGGAAGCCTCCTAATACTAGGTAGGGTTTTTCACCTGTTTCTAGGGCTATCTTATGTACTATCTTATCTACTCCGGGATGGCTACAGCCGACTATTACTACTAGGCCTAGGTTTTTGATATTTAATGCTAGTGCCTGCTCGTACGGTGGACCATATAGTTGACCTACAACTGCTATTCCTTCGGATATTATAGTTGTCTGCTCTACTTCAATCAGTTTAAAGTTGAGTTTCCTTATTTCATTCTTAACGAAATTGGACATTCCTGAGGGTACGTATACTGTTGCGTTTGGCGCCTGGCCTGCTAAGTAGCCTAGCCCTCCTATGTGATCCCCATGCTCGTGGGATAGCACCACTATGTCTACCTTAGATAGATCTACTTTAAGTAGCCTACAGTTGTACTCTAGGTCTTCTGGTCTTGGCCCGGTATCGAATAATATCGTTATATTCGGCGTCTCCACGTATATTGAGATTCCCCATGGACTTCTTAAGCCGTTAAAGGCATTGTTATCTATTAATACTGTAATGTTAGCGTATTCTATAGCGCCTATATCGATTACGTGTTTGGGCTCTTCAACTTCACTGCGAGGTATTCTAAACAGTATCATCGCGGGGAGTAGGGCTAGTGCGAGGATAAATATTATGTACTTATATTTTCCCATGATTTATGATATGAGGGTGCTAGTAAAAATGTATATCTATTTTAAGTTTACGTTGTAGTAAATTGTGGCTTTATGGAAAACATTATATTGCAAAATTTTGAACTAGTACTGATAAGTGATTTAAAATTTCTTTATGCTTTTATTAGGTAAATATGTAAAGTTTATTTACTAGTTGTTCGCTATATAGTAACGTATGTCTAGGATTTCAACTATACTTAGAGCCACATCCTACATCGTTAACGTTATCGTTATTATATTAGTTGCCACAATAATCTATTCGGCATTATCGATTAGATTTACCGTGGGAGACACCAGCTGGAATTTTAAGAATAACACGCTTTATGTGCAGATTCCCGTCCACATACGTAATCCAGGCTTCTATCCTATTACGGATTTATCCGCCGAATATTATATATTGGATGATGCAAACAATACGATATACCATGGGTTCTCTCTGCTGGGCGATATTCCTGCCAGTAGGGCTGAGCAGGTCAAGGTTTTCAATTTTAGTGGTGAAGTAAGCGATGAGCTTATAGAGGCATTCTTTAGATCATTCAATGCCACCCTAATTGCAAGATTGAGTTTAACGTACGCCTACTGGGTTGATGTAGAGCTATACTGGAGGAAGATCGTCCCCTGGACTACGCCGATCTATGCTATGGACTTTAGCCCTCTCCTGGAGAAGCTTGCCCTCTATGCATCGGGAGATGAGGTTTACGCTGAGATACCCGTGTCCATAAGGCATATAGGAGTTGTTCCAATCAAGGAAATTCCTGTTAGGATCGTAATGCAGGGTCCAGATATTAACGCCTTCGCTTAATGTTCGATCATCTAGTACTGGCAGTCCAACTAAACTTACTATACGCACCTCGAAAACTAGCATAGGTAAGCTGCTGTTTAAAGGCGGGGATGTTAAGGTTGAGATTTACGTTGGCGACCGTAAGGTATACGAGACCAATATTCACCTTTCTCCGCTTATATCCGTGAGCGTTAATGTAGTAAATACGGTGGATGTTAATTCAACACACTTTAAAGTGACACTACACTACGTGGTTAACTGTAGCTTCCGCTTTAATCAGACCATTAAAGCCTGTATTGAAGCCTCCTACTCCGATTTCTCGATAGCTAAAAACGTTACCATAAACTTTGTTAACGGCTTTGCCGAGGGCGATATCACTATGGTTGCACTCAAGATAGAGAGGCTTGATAAGGTGGATCTATTAATTACGGTGTATGAGCCATTCCATGCACAGAAACATATGGAGGTACTTATAAGCGATGTTCAGGGCTGAGCCTAAAGGAATCGCATTGGGAATATTATCATTTATAATTAATATAGTATTGTTCATCTACCTCCCTCAGTATATTCTATCCCTAGTTAAAGCCAGGTATCCGGATATAATAGTGGATCTAGACGTGTCAACGCTCAGTATCATAGGCTTTATTATAGCTATCCTATCTCTAATTAGATATGTTTCTGAAAAGCCCCTAAGCATAGTTGTTAAGTTCCTAGGTAGATTCTCTCTTGTAATATATCTAGTATATGTCTTCTCGATGAGCGGCTTTGGTCTAATTCATGTAGAGTATAAGGAAGCTGTGTTAACCCTAAACATATCTAAGCTTCTGCTGATAATTGTAGCTTTGCTGAGCCTATCTATAGTTCTCGGCACGTTAGCCGATGTAATCGACTATAGAGAAGAGAGAAAGAAGGAGAATAAATCTTAACCTATAACCCT
>QMRD01000084.1 GCA_003649225.1 Thermoprotei archaeon
GATGGAGAAGATTGTTGCACAGAAATATTAGAAATAGATGAAGAGAATGAATGTGATTAAAAAATTAAAAACCGGAAGTATAGTTTATGGAAAACTGCCCCGTGGATGTATTCTATGCCAAAAGGGTAAAAAACTAGTTTTGTTTGTAACAGGTATATGTAACTATAAATGTTTCTACTGTCCTATTAGTTTAGAAAGAAGAAATAAGGATAGAATGTACGTAAACGACATATCTGTAAAGAGTTATAAGGAGATTTTAAAGGAAGCTGAAAGAATGGATGCGATGGGCACAGGAATAACGGGGGGCGAACCATTGCTAAGATTTAAAAAAACACTCCGTATAATAAAGATACTTAAAGACGCCTTTGGAGAAGAACATCATATACATCTTTATACAAGCGGCCTAGGAATAAATATGGAGAAAATAAAGATGTTAGAAAAGGCAGGTCTTGATGAACTTAGGATACATATTATTGAAGACACTTTTTTAGCAAAACTATGTAAAATAGCAAGGAATATAACGAAGATAGAATTGGGAATTGAAATCCCAGTATTACCAGATTCCTATCTAAGAATAAAGAAATGGATTCTATATTTAGATAAAATACATATAAGATTTTTAAATCTAAATGAAATGGAATTTACCGAGGCAAATTCACTCAAATTATTAGAGAAAGGATATAAACTTAGATATGGTTCTCTCACGGCGGTGAAAGGTAGCAGGAGAACTGCTTTAAGAATAATTAGATTTGTTGAGAAAAATAAACTCAATATTAATGTTCATTTTTGCCCTGTGGAAGTTAAAGATCGCTATCAAATATCTTTACGATTATTTAGAAGGGCATATAATATTGCAAAAAAATTTGAAATTGTAAGTGACGAAGGAACCATTATAAGAGCTATGCTGATAGATAAAAATGATAAAATAAGAAAAAAAGTTAACAAAAAAATATTTCCATCCACTCTCATTAAATATGTGGGGGAGAAATATATATTTACATCACCTTATTTAGCACTAAGATTTAATAAACTTTTAAAGAAAAATGGAATAGATATTAAATATATTGAATATTTACCAACAAATTCTAAAAAAGTAATAAAAAATATATTTTAAGAGGGGCTGTAGCCGTTCGCCAACACTCGCTTTCATTGTACGACGTAAATCGTCGTTCTCCACGAGCTCTCATACGAACGGCCTGTAAGCCCCCTGTAGAAGATAGGGGCTGTCTCAGCACTAGAGTTTCCCAGGGCCTCTCGGACCCCAGTACTCCTCATAGCGTCTTCCGTTTTCACTTTCGGGTTCGGAATGAGACCGAGTGGAACCCGGAAGACTATGGCCGAGACAGCATTTTATAATTATTTCTTGGCGAGTAATAAATCTTTCTCCCATAGTAGTACTTCGAAATTGGGTATAGAGAATATAAGGGAAGTGAGCTCACTTATATCTGAGATATAGACGTCGTATGTCTTCTCTCCTTTACTTAAACATTCTAGGTCAACTTTGTACGTATTAGAACCCTATGTTACTGTCAATTATGTTCTTAAAAAAGACTTCTGGTTAAGGATTGTACTCTCACTAGGTTTTTTGGCATTTTCATGTTCCCATGAGCAAAAAGATATACCTGTCGTATCTTTACGATATGCGTAGAGGAGGTATACATAGATAACGCTTTGAATCAATTTATTTAATCTTTCCTTTACATTAATGTTGAGATAAAGGGTATTGTTATCAATATTCTAAGACTAAACCGTTTATACTCAATGGTTTTACTTCAATCCTTAATGTATTATTCATTGGTCTTAAGGATTGCCGTGTTATTAAATCATATGCCGATTTAAATTTATTTACCTTGACCCTTTCCATTACCATTTCTGATGACGTATTAATGAAGAAGTGGACCTCGCCATATGGGGATAACAGCCTACGACGTATTAGCCTACCTATTTTGTCACGTCTCACTCCTGCTCGGCCTAATATATAACCTATAAGATCACTTACATTATTCTGCCAGTATACTATTGGATTATGACCGAAGAATGTGCCTATAAGATAAGCCTCTCCTTTTCCAAATTTATTAACAACACCACTTATTTTCTTCTTCCAAGATAATATTGGAGCCCCTGACTCTAGCTCATATGTTTGGAGCCAGAGCGAACATTTAATAGATATTCCTTTAAGCGGCCCAATGCCTTCGAGAACTGCTGAAGGAAGAATATCCTTAGGATAACGTGGATTAGGAGACCAGCGTAGCTTTTCCCACTCCCTGCACATTACCACGCTTTCCTCCTTAACTCCAAATACTTCCTCTAAGGCTGGAGCCAAGCCTGAAAGATTAGCTAGCCCGTACTCTCCAAATCTTCCTGGACAGGCCTCCGAAATTAATATCCCACCCTCTTTTACAAATTCTCTTAACCCTCGTGCAACAACATCTGATAATGCTATAGGGAATGGTAGAATGGCAACCTTATATCCTTTTAAGTCTCCCTCTTCGACCTTACTAGAAGGCAGGAAATCCGGGTAAACTCCCATGTTCCATAGAGTTTTGTAGATTCCTTCAATAGAGCATTTAATATGTTGCACCGCCTTAGTACTTACTCCCGTATGATTAAAACTATAGGGCTCACCAGTTCCGAGAGCAAAAATATAAGAGACATCATTAATGAGAATGGCTACGCTCCTTCGGGGTACATTAGCCTTTTTGAATATAAAAGACCATCTTTGTAGGCTTTTCCCTATATTTCCAGCTTCCCTAGCTCTGTCAGTAGGTTTACCGTCTCTTGTACATAAACCAAATCCGTGTCCTTCTATCCAGAATATTTCCGGCCTATGATTCCAGAATGTTATACCTTTAATTCCTGTTGATAGAGCAATCATAATCCATCTCCTAATATCATCCGGGGTAGGTGTCTTACCTATATAGAAACCGCTATGTACTGGGCCACCTTGGAATTCAGCAGCCCAGTATTCTTTGCCCTCTGCTGCACATCTAATATAATCAAACTTGAGGGATGAGTACCACATTTCATGCTTGATAGCTTCTGAGCTATTAAGCTCCGATTCGTCACTAGGATAGAAGTACTCCCAACCTGATAACGTGTCACCGGAGCCAGGATAGAATGAAGTACCGTAAACATCTAGGCCTTTAGCTAAGCTCCAATCCAACTCGGAACCTATATAGGGACTAACTACATGGGCTAGTACTGGTCTATGAAGCGGATCATTCTCCTTTAAAATTCTGGCTTTCCAGCTTACTACTTCGCGAAGGTATACATGATTCATGTAATACCACCAGTCGAAGAATGAGGGTACTGCCATAAAACGCCTAGGAGGCTCAACTTCACTCCAATCTCCATAGCGAGTCTTCCAGTATCTATTAAGTTGCTCCAGAGACCCATACTTTTTTCTGAGCCATTCTCTGAACCTAGCAAGGGTGCGAGTACAGTAGCAAAATATGTTACCGAAGGGTCTTGAATCTCCGATCCCCCACCATACTCCTATCTCTTGCCACGCATTCCATACCACTATATTGTCGTGCTTGCCAATAGTTCGAGCTACTTCAGCCATAAATTTCTCGGCTACATACCTTAATCCAGGATGATGCCAACAGGGTCCGGGCTTCCCATCTGATGGTAGGACGTACTGCGTAGGATCTTCATACCTCTCTCCATAGGCATTAACTAGGCGGCAATCGGGGAACTTTCTCCATACCCAGGCTGGTACCTGTTCCATAGTAACCCCAAAGTATATAAGCAAGCCTTGTCTCTGCGCCTCCTCAACTAATGATTCGACTTCAGATAGGTCTATCTTACCTTCCTCAGGATTATCTATGCACCATGATTCCTGGATCTTTAAAGTATTAAATCCTAGCTCTTTTAATGTCTTCATATCTTTCATTAATTTATCTATAGGAATTGACGGAAATCTATAGAAATGCGTCCCAAATACGAAAACCTCGGCAAGTGCATAGTTTGTCCTACGAATCCTAATAGACTGCCTAGGACTCATACTAAATTATCTTTCGTTAGCTGTATTTATAGTTTCCCTTTTAATATGAGCCCCCAATTTTTGGTGCTGTCAACTAAACATCTTTTCTTTATAAATATTATTTTTGATAGTCTTTCTAGTTCTGTTTTACCTGGAAGTGGATTTGGAGGCCTACCCAGAGGCATATATATTCTGGCAAAATTATAGTAGCCAATCCACGCATATATAATCATATATGCAGATCTAGGCTTAAAATCAAATTCCGGAAAATATACATCGAAGCTCTAAGCCTATCCTTAACAGACTCCCAACCCCCTTATCCCTAAGCCTTTCAGCGATCTTTCTGAGGCTTAATCCTGAGAGATAGAGATATATAGCATATTTGACTATTTTAATTGGGGTTCGATTTCTCCTAAACTTTAGAGTCATGAAATACATAGTGAAGAAGTGAAGAATATGGCAAATAAAGTGGTTCTCGTTTCTGGGCCATCTGGATGTAGAATATACGAAAAGTTAATTGAGGTGAAGAGATTTGGGGAATCCATGAATAAGAAAGTTCATCTTATACGGATATTCGATGAAATGAGAAAGATTGAACCTAAACTTGATGAGAGGACTATACTAAATTATCCTGCTGATAGGCTACAGAATTTAAGGTATGAAGCTATAAGTAGAATTAAAGATAAAATACATAGCGAA
>QMRD01000085.1 GCA_003649225.1 Thermoprotei archaeon
CGGGTTCTTAATAGCTATTAAAGATGGTAAACCCGTAGGTTTCGCGTATAACGTAGTTAGGAGATATCCTCTGCTTAAGGATGAGGATGAAAGGGATAAGGATAGGGGATGGATTGTAGCCTTCGGAGTTGATCCTGCGGTTAAAGGCAGTGAAGTCGGGGATATACTAATAGAGAAATCCCTTGAATACCATAGGAAGATGGAGAGAAGAATTGTCCTTTACTCCCCCTATATACCCAACTACTTTTTCCCAGGTATCGATGTCGAGGCATACCCCCATGAATACAATATTCTATTAAGGCACGGCTTCACGGAGGTTGCTGGTGCAGAGAGCTATGCCATGGACGCCGACCTGTGGCCCGACTTTAAATTCCCGGAGGATATACTTGAGAAGGAGAGGAGATTGAAGCTTAAGGGCATTGAAATAGTGAAGTTATCTACTAAATACATCTATCCCTTCATGAGCTTTATGAAAAACCACATGCCAGCCGACTGGTATAGGCATGCTAGGGAATTATTGCTGCATAATCGGAAGGAGCAGATAATTATAGCTGTTAAGGACGGCGAGGTAGTTGGCTACTGTCAGTTCTGGAACGGCGAAGGATATAGCTGGCATGCTCCGGGTGCGCACTTCGGTCCCTTTGGCGTCAGGGAGGATATGAGGGGCATGGGGATAGGTTCAGTTCTGCTGTATAGGTGTCTGGTTGCTATGAGGGAATATGGTATTCATAGGGCGTTCCTCCTCTGGACGGGGGAGAGGGCCCGCAGGCTATATGAGAGGTTCGGATTTAGGGTAACACGTAGATTTAAGATCATGAGGAAGGTCCTCGGGTGACGGTGGTGAGTTCTAGGAGGACGCTGGCTGTTGTAGGCGCCCATGTCGGCGACTGTGAGGTCATGGCTGGTGGAATTGCCGCTAAGGCTGTTGCTGAGGGATACTCCGTATACTTCATTCACATGACCTATGGTGAGAAGGGTCATCCTAAGCTTAGTCCTGAGGAGTATTTGAGGCAGAAGAAGCTTGAGGCGGAGATATTCGCTAAAAGGCTGGGAATTAACGTACGCTTCATGGGCCTTAGGGATGGTGAGGTAGAGAATAACGTTGATGTAAGGATTAGGTTGGCCGAGCTTATAAGGAGTATAAGGCCTAGCCTCATTATAACCCACTGGAAGGGGAGCATACATAGGGACCATATAGCTACGTATCAAATAGTTATGGACTCCGTTTTCTATGCAGCCAATAGGTGGTTTAAGGTAAGGGGAGAGCCCTGCTGGGCTAGGGTGTTTTTCGCCGAGAACTGGGAGGATCACGATGGTTATCAACCTGAAATATACGTTGATATATCGGATGTCTATGATAAGTGGATTAGCGCACTACGTGAATGCGCCTTCGCACGTGGAGAAACAGGATTTAACTACATCGACTACTACTCCAGCCTAGCTAGATTGAGAGGGCTTGAATCAGGCACAACCTATGCTCAAACGCTAATGCGGCCTTGGTATCTACGTAGAATTAGGATTAAGAGAATGGATGCACTAATATAGCTGCTAGCTATCTTTAATGAACTTAATCCTTGGGTTAAGGCGGTTTTCGATAAATGCTTCAATAACTTTTTCTAAATTAAGTTCTTTAGCATAGTATAGGTGGGTGGGGCAGGATCTACAGTCGAATGAACCGAATTTCCTTATGTATGGTTTAAAGCCTCTAGATAACAGCGAAAGCGATATATTGCATTCAATCCTTTCGGTGCTGTAAGCATATACTATAAGTACGGGTTTAAATAGCTGATTTACCGTGAGATAATCTATATGCCACCTAACCTTCTTACTGCTTCTGAGATGTCTGTAAATTCTAGCTCTAAGCCCTCCTGGACCCAGTGCTGAGCCAACATAATAGTAGTATCCCGGCTTGAACAGCTGGTAGGATAGGCTTCCAACCCTTAATTTAATCTTTCTATTTAGATGTAGGACTAATACATATACTCCTTTTTCATTTGGTATTTCCATTGGAAAACTCAGCCTAGGGCAGTTTTACGTTAACCTTAACGAGGTTTTTCTTACTAAGCTTATATACTATTTTCATTGATTCATCGATTGATAGACCGCTGTATCTGGATACAAGCTCAACTAGCTCATGAAATCTTATCGATCTACCATCTAATGCTCTACCTATTTTACCTATCTCCTTCAGTACTCTAGTCTCCTCTTTACTAAGCATTTCGCTAACCACCCTTTTAAGGAAATCCATATACTCTCTTATCTTAGCCCCGTAGCCCACAAGAGATTCGTCCGTATATGGCGCCCTCTGCTCTATCAAGTCGAGTTTTCTCTCAGTCTCGCTAATCCATTCCTTAATCCTTGTAACTTTCTCCTTATCTTCAAGGACAGCAATTCTATCAGCTATCTGAGCTAGACTACGTAGAGAACCTAGAGATGATCTAATTTCCCTAATTCTCTTTAGGACTAATGTACGGCAATTCCTAGTCAACATCCTGAGATCATCGCTTATAACGGCGGCAGTTGAGAGGGCTTCAGAAACCTCTAAGTTCCCTATCTTAGTTAGGAAGGCATTATATCTACTTAAGGCTTTAAGCGCTTCACTATACAGGTATTCGTTGAGGTCCTTAACTAGATTAGCCCAGGCCTCGAGATCTGATGCAAGCTTATCCATGTTATCTAGACCGTTTGAAAGCTTATCCAGGTGATCGGCATACCTTATTAGCTTCTTAAGGTAGAGCTCCATATCCCTTACGTAGTCCTCGAGATTTCTAACGAGCGAGCCATCTATCTCGATAGGCTTAAGCTCATACTCCCTGACTATCCTCTCGACCATTGGCTTCAAGTTTCCCCTGCTAGAATAGACCTTAACAAGTGTATCAACAAGGTTCTCGATCTGTTTCTTAAGCTTCTCCGCCCTATTGAGAATATCCGTGAGAGTCTCTAAATCGGCCCTTTTAGTTACAAGCTTACCCGTCGACACGTATCATATACTCCTAGGCTTAAATTAAATAAACGTTTAAAATAGCAATCGTTCAACTATTAATGTTCAATTAATGTATCATATTCAAACTCTGCTGTTGAATAGTTTTAAGCCGTAGCTCTTAAGCCTCTGAAAATGCTTTAAATTATTAGTCCACAGCATTGCCTCCCTAACTATGGCCGTAGAAGCAATCATTAAATTCCTAGCATCTATAGGCTCACCTCTCTTCATTAATTCTGCCTCAATTTCAGCGGATTTATCAGCTATCTCCCTAGTAATTGGAAGTACCTCAATATAGTTTAGGATTAACGGTTTCAGATATGTACGCCCAGTCCTGTAGACACCAACCATGAACTCGAAGAATACTACGGCGGAGATCTTGAAGTCATAGCGCTCCATGAGGCTAATGATCTCGTTTAATGGCTTCCTCTCTATTAAATCAATGAGTACATCAGTATCTAAGTGAACCTCGACCATTTAAGCCCCCTTACCTCCTCGATAGCCCTTCTAAGTTCCTCTAGGCCGCCCTTTCTACGTATCTCCCTAACCTCTTCGGCGAATCCCAGGGCTCTCATCCGCCTCCAGTACTGGATAAGCCTGCTTATAGCATCCCCTAGACTCTTAGCGTTAAGTTCGCACTTAACTTTCTCAAGCTCCTCAACTATCTCCCTACGTAGGGTAATTGTAGTATATCTGCCCAACCCCATCACTCGTATATTTATATATTTATAAATTTATAAATTTATCCATTAAGTCTGTTGCTACAGCATCGAGAAGTATCCTTTTCCGAAGTTCAGCTTACATTAGCAGGTTGTAATAATGCTTTTATATGTGGAGAGACTGAATATCCTAGTTGTAAATCGTGGTGGTTCAATGGATTCTCAAAAGATTGTTGAGGAGTTTCGTGTAGACTATAAGTCCCTACTCGACGCCCCTCCTGAGAAGTTTGAGGAGATAGCTAGGCAGATAAGGCCTAAGCTAATGCCTAAACCCGGGGTAGACTTCAACGTATACCTCACCGAAACCCCCGAGCTTAAGGAAGGGGAGGAGCTGGTAACGTGGACTTTAAGCCTATGCCCCTACTGTAGGTCCCTGCTTAAGGCCGTAGTATTTAAACGCGACGGTAAGGTTTGGATTAGGAAGAGGTGCCCCGAGCACGGGGAGATTGAGGAGGTCTACTGGGGGAACGCCGAGCTTTACGAGAGGTTTAGAGAGTGGCAGTACGATGGAAGAGGTATCTCAAACCCGCACCTGGATATAGTCTTCCCCTGCCCCTTCAACTGTGGATTATGTTCGAGGCATAAGTCCCATCCGGGGCTGGTGAACCTTGTAGCTACCAATAGATGTGATTTAAGCTGCTGGTACTGCTTCTTCTACGCCAGGAAGGCTGGATACGTGTATGAACCTACTCTAAACCACATCAGATATATGTTGCGGCAGGTTAGGAAGCTTAAGCCATATCCGGCGATAGCCCTCCAGATAACAGGCGGGGAACCGCTCCTAAGGGACGATATAGTTGAGATAGTTAAGATCGCTAAGGAGGAGGGATTCACGCACGTTCAGGTGAATACTACGGGAATTAAGTTAGCCTATGAGCCGGAGCTTGCAGTAAAGCTACGTGAAGCTGGCACGAACGTTTTATACATGAGCTTCGACGGTGTATCGCCGTATACTAACCCTA
>QMRD01000086.1 GCA_003649225.1 Thermoprotei archaeon
CGCCAGAAATACTCGTGCATACGTTATGTCTATTAGAGATAGCATGTACGTTGAATCGGCTAAAGCCATAGGAGCATCGGATATGTATATCATCTTTAGGCATATCTTGCCGCAATTGACACCGATAATCTATATAACCCTAGTTATGAGGGTCCCGGGCGCAATTCTACTGGAGGCAACGCTGAGCTTCCTGAACTTAGGTGATCCATCGGTTCCATCTTGGGGTAGAATGTTGTATAGTGCAAGGTATGCTGGAGCTTTCTTCCGATTTATGTGGTGGTGGATTATTCCTCCGGGGCTGGCTATAACCTTCCTAGCATTAGCCTTCGTGTTACTGGGACATGCCCTTGACGAGATATTAAATCCAAAGCTTAGAGTAAGGCGTTAAAATGCGAGTAAAAAATATTGTACGTTTTATATTTATAAATTCACTTTATGCTCTATCGCTTACATACGTCTTATTTCAACACGTGTTTACAGGCAGAATTAACGTGAACTCATTTATTTATGCTCTCTTTTTCGGATTAATATCCACGCTTTATGGATATCTGGCAGAAAACTTAAAGCAGGCTTTTCTAGGATATGTGGCGTCCGTTGCGGCTTCAATCTTTATAACAATAATTTTGGTAAGGTATCCTATTGAAGCCTTTATTGGTAGCCTGGCGGCTGAGCTAGTTACGATATTTGTTCTCAGAAATACTGTGACGTATATTGCGTTCATAATATTTCCTGTATCAGTAATATTTATACCTCTGGGAATATACTTGTCACAGCGTTGAAGGGATAATGATGAAGTCTACTCAGATAGTATTTGGACTATATCTAGCCATATCTTTGTCGTTAGTTGTACTCCTAATATATGAGTATTGCGACTACAGTATGAGGATAAGCTCTATAAGAAAGCTTGAAGTTAAGTTCTACAACTCATCTATTTGTCGTGAAGGAGATAAACTCTATCTAAGTATATCTCTAGGAATACTTAATGAGGGAGTTAAGGAGCTTGAAGTTACTATGGTTACGTATAAAATATACTTTAGAAGCGAAATAGCACGCGCACATAGTGAAAATTTTTATGGTTCTCCTCTAGTTCTAGCTCCAGGGGCAGAGAAAATCAGGATAGTTAAACTTGAAGTTCCTGAATTTAAGCTTAAACGTAACATAGTTAATAATACTGTTAAAGTTACTATAGTGCTTGACGTATATATTAAGACTCGCTTCGGCAATACTCCCGTTACATTCACTCATGAATTTAATATTTATACTTCAGAACTCTAACGCCCGTATAGAAGTAGCCTTCTGCATCCTGTTCCGATATGAAATAGTATAGTTTACCTCCAAGCTCACTCTCTACGCTTTTAACGTAAGCGTAGTGTGTTAATTCGGAGAAGCCGTGTCCGCAGAGAAAGCCTAATATAAAGCCTAGGGCTATTACCGGATGAATAGCTATCATAATGAAAGGCGCTATCGTTACTATTAGTAGCGTTAAGAAAAACCTATAGTACCCCGTCTCCTTACGCCTCGAGAGAATATATCTACCGTTTCTAGACAGACTCCCCAACATCCTCTTCGTTCTCGTGAAACTCCTTAAGGTGAAGAATAGGTATGTTAGAGGAAACGCCAGTAGATAACTTATGATGAACTCAATAATTGACGTATTGAAAAGCAGATAAAAGGATAATAACGTGATACATATAGTACCGATTAAGCGCATATACAATCCACCTCTCGAGTAGGGATATGGAAGCAGCAGCTCGCTCAAAATATTTCACCAGCTATTCTATAAGGATAAAGCTTATAAGTATTAAACTTAGGTTACCTACGCGTATACCATACGGTCTTTATCCCAAGCGTCCGAAAATGCTTATCGTCAGTTACTACTCTTGCTTTAATCTTCCCCGCTAAAGTAGCTATAATTATGTCTGCCATTGGGATGAAGGGATATTTAGCCGACAGCTCTCCTGCCTCCATAGATGTATCGTAATCCAATGTAATTAGCCTCACTCCACTGTTTATCCATGACCTTATCCTCGTCTCGGCGGCATCTATGCCTATTCTCCTGCCAGCGATCCTTATATACTCTACGACTACAATTGAGGGAATATATAGCTCCTCCCCTATGATTCTGGATAAAAAGCTGGATATAAGCCTCCTATGCTCCATACTTGGAGGAAATGTATGTGCAATTAAAAACCTTGTATCAAATACTAGCGCCAATTCCTTCTAACCTCTTCAAGCTCCTCCAGTATTTCACGGTACTTATCCATCCCCACAGGCTCCCCTGGGCTCGGTAACTTAGGCTTACGGAAAATAATACATTCCTCCTTAAGCTCTACTAGAAGAATATCGCCCTCGGATATATTCAGCCTGTCTCTAAATACTTTAGGTATCGTAACTTGACCCTTCCTAGTAACCTTCACGTACATCAAGTACTACCATTTTAGTACTACTATAAATATTTTACTGAAACATTTTTCAAGAATTAGAAATTTATCAATCGGGTTCAGACAACGTTTTTCTAAAGTCTATCTCATGAGGTAAATTTATAATGTCTGGATGTATTGTAGAATGGGTGTTTTAAAATGAAACTAATATACTTCGTAATTGATGGCGCCGCGGATTCTCCGGATAACGTGACCTCCCTCGAGAAGGCTGTTAAGCCTGCGTTGGATTCGCTTACGCCGAAAGGAAAATGCGGCTTAATGTATACCATTGGTAAGGGTATAGCTCCCGAGAGCGACTCAGCGGTGTTCTCGATACTGGGATATGACCCGCATAAACACTACATTGGCAGGGGACCCGTGGAAGCACTTGGAGCAGGGCTCGACCTAAAACCAGGCTATGAAGTTGCATTTAGAGCTAACTTCGCTACGATAGATCCAAAAACCTTAAGGATTATAGATAGGAGGTGTGGCAGGGACCTCGAGAGTAGTGAAGCAGCCGAGCTGGCTAAGTCTATTAATGGTCTGGAACTGGGACTATACGATGGCTATGCTAAGGTTGCTGCTACCGTCGGCCATCGAGGCGTAGTAATTATAGGCAGTAGGACGTATAAGCTATCTGATAACGTCGGGAATACCGATCCAGCATACGTTAAGGTTGGAAAGATATCTATTGCTGCGAAGGAGTTTGAGATGAAGCTTACTGAATGTAAGCCCTTGGATGATAGTATCGAGGCTAAACGCACCGCCGAGCTTGTAAACACGTTTACGAGAAAAGTTATTGAGATACTCGATAGTCATCCGGTTAACGTTGAGAGGGAGCTTAAGGGTAAGCTTAAGGCTAACGTTATGCTTCTGAGGGACGCTGGAGGTGAAATTGTTAAGGTTAAGCCTATAAACGAGATGTATGGGATGAGGTTTGTAGCTGTCGCTGAAATGCCTGTTGAGAAGGGTATAGCTAGGCTCGTCGGAATGGATATAGCTGAGGTACCTCCGCCGACAGAGGATAAGAAAGCCGACTACGAGAATAGGCTTGAGACAACCCTTAAGCTCCTGGAGAGGTATGATGCTGTCTACGTGCACTTAAAGGGGCCGGACGAGCCTGGACACGACGGAGACTTGGAGAGGAAAGTTAAGGCTATAGAACTTATAGACAAGTACTTTACAAAGCCACTGCTTGAATCAATAGATCTTGGCGGTACAGCCATAATCGTTACGTCTGATCACGCTACGCCTTGGACTCATAAGGCCCATACAGATGATCCCGTACCAGTGCTTGTCTACATACCTGGAATAGAGGGGGATGGAATAGAGAGGTTTACAGAGAAAGACTGTAGAAATGGATCGCTAGGATTAATAGAGCATGGATGGCATCTCCTCCCCATGGTTGTTAAAATGATGAGAAAAGCTGGGGGTCAGTAAACTCCATAATAACGATTTAATTATCTTTCTATTCCACCTTAATGGAATATTTTAATATGCTAACTCAACGCTGCTCAGCGAAGGACGCGCCGCTCACCTACTCGCTCCACCGACCTTTCATCATCTAACTTAACTACACGAGAGAGAACATTATTAGTTTTTCGAGGTTCATATCCCAAACCTGATACGATAATTTTATTGGATAGGTAAACTATACAATTTAGGTGATTCCGTGAAGACTGTAGGCTATATTCTTCTATTAATAGCAGCTATACTGGGAGCCGTTATCCTATATTCAGTTTATCAAAACCTATTTGCCCCTGAGAGTTCAGGAAATATGGCGCCCGATTTTGAGCTTGAAGCATTAAATGGCACTAAGATTAAGCTGAGTAACTTAAGAGGGTACGTCGTGATACTCGACTTCTGGGCTACATGGTGTAAGCCCTGTAGGCAGGAGATGCCTATTCTAGGTAAAATCTACGATACCTATTCATCGAAAGGTGTAGTTATCCTGTCGATAAATATTCAGGAGAGCAAAGGTACTGTTGCGGCATTTGCCCAAGCATACAAGATTAACTGGACGATACTCCTCGATGTTAACGGGAATATTGCATCAAAGTATAAGATCAAGTATATTCCTACATTGATAATCATAGATAAAAATGGCTGCATTAAACATAAGCATATAGGCGTAACTCAATACAACGTGCTTGCAAGCGAAATAGATAGCCTACTCAAGGGGTAGACTTCAACACCCCCTCTATTTGGCTTGTAA